>NZ_JAYKTX010000006.1:0-192492 GCF_036913615.1 Companilactobacillus miaonis
CGTTAAAACTTTGTTCAGTTTTCAAAGGTCTACCAGCTGATTAAGCGCTTACGCTCATCAGCGACTTAATTATTTTATCAAGCTGACAATAGTTTGTCAAGAACTTTTTAAAATAATTTTTCTAACGAGATCAACAAGTAAATGACGAAAACGTTAGGAGATGTCTAACAGACAACTTAATTATCATATCGAAGTTACAAGACCAAGTCAAGAACTTTTTTAAAATAATTAGAAGCATCAAGGAGAAGCAATTAAGCTTCAAACCGTTGACGCCGTTGCTCTGTCGCAACAACAAGATATATATTACCAATCGAATAAGTGATGTGCAACCCTTTTTTACAAAAAAGTTGAATTTTTTTCAAAAACAGTTATTTAAGGTAAAATTAATCTTCTTTTATTATATTCTAACTAGTCCCACAAGAAACTTCAATAATAAAAAAAGGCCCTAAATAGAGTTTTCTATTTAGAACCTTAAATTTATTTATCGTTACTTAATTCTGGAGCATCGGTTATATAAAGATCAGTTAATGATTTACCATCATTTTCTTCTATTAAGCTAGTCTTTTTCTTCTTTTCAGAGCTCTTCAATCTCTTCAAGGCCGTACTCTTCTTATAGGAGTAGTCTTTCTTATTTACGGTCGTAAAGCCTGGTAACTTGTGGAACCTCAAGAGATCGCCATTTATGACCCTATCAGACAAGGATAACTCGGTAGTTACCTTGTTGGACAGTTTCTCCTTTTCACTCTTAGAGATCTTCTTATCCACTTTTCCCGTCTTAGTATTGTAATACGTACTACCGACCTTCGTTACCGTTGGTGAGACAAAATCACCGTTTCTAAAGGCTACCACTTGTGAATGCTGACTAGATAACAAGTCACTACCAAACTGAATCATATTCTTATTATCAATTCCTAACAAATTAAGGATAGTTGGTAAGACATCGATTTCACCACCATAAGTATGGTTGATACCACCCTTTAGTCCATCCATATGAATCATGAATGGAACACGTTGGTATTGCGCATTATCAAAGTCGTCAAAACCTTTAATACCTGTTAACTTAGCCATAGCTTTCTTGTGGTTATCAGAAATACCATAGTGATCACCATAGAAGACGATCATACTCTTTTTCTCCAAACCAGTTTCCTTTAGCCAATTCATGAATTCACCAATAGATTCATCCAAATAACGGGCTGTTTGAACATAGCCATCAACTGTCTTATCACCAGTATCTGTCTTTGAGATACTTTGATTCTTTTTATCCAATGTATATGGATAATGGTTCGTAACAGTAATCAATTTTGCATAGAACGGTTGTGGTAATTGTTCGATATATTGGGCCGAATCTTTCAGGAAGATTTTATCTTTCATACCGTACCCAATGTTGTAACTCTTTTTCTCTTTATAGTAGTTAGAACTGAAGAAGTAATCATAGCCCCATGACTTATAAGCATTGTCACGGTTCCAGAAACTTGGAACATCCCCATGGAATGAAGCTGAGGTATATCCGGCTTCTTGATCAAGAATTGCGGGAGCTGCTTGGAAGGTATTACTTGTACCATCGGTAACCATAGCTGACCCTTCTGGTAATCCAAAGAGTGAATTCTCAAGCATCAACTCAGCGTCGGCTGTTTTACCTTGACCAACTTGGTTAAAGAAGTTATCAAAACTCAAAGTATTACTTTCATGATAAATTTTATTCAAGTTAGGAGTTACTTCTTCGCCATCCCACTTATAATCGATCATAAATTGTTGCAAACTCTCCAAGTGAATGATGAAGACGTTCTTACCTTTAGCAACGCCTGTATATTCAACATTAGGTTGAACATAATTATCC
Source organism: Companilactobacillus miaonis (assembly GCF_036913615.1). Classification (NCBI taxonomy): domain Bacteria; kingdom Bacillati; phylum Bacillota; class Bacilli; order Lactobacillales; family Lactobacillaceae; genus Companilactobacillus; species Companilactobacillus miaonis. The sequence goes on from NZ_JAYKTX010000006.1 coordinate 1,838, forward strand.
TTCATATACTTTTCGATTGAGTTGATATCAGAACTCTTAGCTTGTGACTTAACGGCAGTTGTCTTTGTCGTCTTGATCACATCATAAATGTTAAAGACATTTAGTCCTAAATATTTAACTATATAGTTATTATCAAAAGTTCTTGTTAATAATTGTGAACGGTCGCTCTCAGCTAAGGTTAAGTTTGCACCGAACAATAAGACTGCTAGCGAACTGATCAAAACTGGAATTTTCCAGTTGAGACGTTTGACATCCATACGAATAATGTGGAAAGCCAACAGTAAGATTAAAACTAGGACATCTAGAAAAACTAAAAAGTCGGTTGGTTTCAAGATACCTAAAATACTTTTACCAAGGTTGTTAGTAACTGAACCAGAACCTTTGATAAGCACCATAGTCAAAAAGTCTGAAAATTCTCGATAATACAGAATATTCGAGAATAACCAAACTGAATCCAAGAAATCGACAATCAACAGGAAGATATAGGATTTTCTCCCTTTCATATACAACGCCAGACCAAACAGTAATAACATGATTGGAATTGGATTGATGATCATCAAGAATGTTTGGATTGAACCCTTAACGCCCAAGTTAAACTTAGTCGTGTATGCATAAATTGTTTTAAGGGTATATAAAAACACAGCTAGAAGTACAAACCCTAGCCTAGTGTTTAAAAAATTGGAAAAACCTTTAATAATACGCTTCATTATTTTCGCTCCATAGATTTATTAGCTACTTGTTGTTCAATTTTTGGTTTCTTCGAAACAGCGATAATCCCTAAGAACATCCCCAAATAATACGTAATAAATCTCCATAAAAACATACCTAAAATTAAACCTGATGAAGAAGGTATAAATCCAGCAAACAAAGTCTTGAAACTGAATTCTGCCCCACCTGATCCACCAGGAATTGGAAAGATTGAGACGATCATAACAATCATAATGTGCATAACTAACACATCGACGACATTTACATGGTCACAATTCAATGCCAATAGAACAAAGTAAACTACAAAGTAATATAAAAATAGTTGCACGATAGTTAACAGTGAAGCTTTTATGACTTTTTTCTTTTCATGCTTCAAAACTAAACTTTCATTATAAAAACTATCAATACTGTTTATAGCTGACTGTAAAATTTTATCACGTTTTTCTTCTTTTAGAAAAAATAAAACCGGTTTCAAAATAATTTGTACCATTTTTTTTGTAAAGTCATAATAATACATGATCATTAACAAGAAAGAAATGGTTACCACATGAATCACCATACCAAAAACAATTAAAGTTGCTAAACCTGAAAAATGCTTAGCGACACTACTAAAACTGACCAACATAGCAATGATGAAATTAACCAACACCATTGCCTGATAGATGACAAACTTCATCAACAAAACCGAACTAGCCCGGCCACCGTCGATTTTTGATTGCATCAAACCAAGTAATTGAGCTGGTTGACCACCAGAAGAAAAAGGTGTGATGGCATTAAATAACGCTTGAAGTAGCGGGATTCGATACATTTCCCACCAACCAAATTTACGATCTTCTTTTTTCTTCAATAACGTGTGCAAAACTAAGGCTTCGACCCCATACGATAACAAAATCGACAAGAAAGCGATCGCGAGCCAAAAATAATTTAGATGTTGAAAAGTTGTGACTAAAGAACTGAAGTTGATTTTTCTAGCTTCCCACCAGAAAATTCCTATCCCTAGACCCAACATGACAAAAATTGCTGCTATATGTTTTCTACTCATTATTTATCCTGTGAAATTTTGTATTGTTCCGTATAAAAGTCATGCCAAATCTTACTCAAATTGTCCTCTGAGTATTGATTGGCTGCCTCTTTAGATTTTTGCTTGAATCCATCCAAAATTGACCGATCTTGATTAGCTTTATTGATGAACGCATTCATATCAGAAAAACCTTCTGCTTTTTGGTAAAAGCCGTCAATGATGGCACGATATAAATCCAAATCACGCAATAAGACTGGTGCTCCACAACTAAAAGCCTCTAAAACAGACATTGGAAATAGTTCGTCATATGAAGGCAACAAGAATAAGTCACAGATATTATAGTAATTAACTAAATCATTGCGATCAACAATTCCTGTAAAAGTCATATTCTTTGGTGCATTGTCGATCATATCTTTGTAACGGTCGTACCCATCAGTAATTTTGCCAAACGAAAAACCTCCAGCCCAAATGAACTGGATATCAGGATTTACCTGAGCCAATTTATAAAAATCATCGATTCCCTTACGTTCTTGAACTTGACCATCACCAAAGACAACAAATTTATCTTCCGGAACACCAATTTTCTTACGGAAAGCTGCCTTTTCTTCAGCAGTTTTCTCATAAAAGTTTTCGGTAGAAACAAAGTTAGGAATGTATTTGATTTTTTTACGATCTAAACCATGTTTGACTAATTTATCGATAAACGTTGGATTGACAACCACAATTTGGTCCATTCGTTTATAAAAACTAATAACATATTTATAAAAGATTCCTCGAGCTGGTTGAGGTAAATTAATACTGCCTTCTAAAGTTTCCGGCAAAAAATGCACATAACCTATCTTACGTCCACGATTCTTTGAAAATGTTGACAAATAGAACTGTGGATCGATTGTGTGATAGTGACTCAAATCACTGCGGTGATAATCATTGATTTTGATTTCGAATTCATCACTGAATCGTTCTTTCAATAGATTGATCAATTCAATGTAGGCACTACCAACTCCTTGACCTGCAACTTTATCGGCTGATGAAAACATATTTATCTTAATCATTTGAATACTCCTCTGGATCGATTGATGAATCCGAAAGCTTCTCTCTGACGAAATAATCCTCGGCATGACGATAAAAGTCAAGAATTGAGTTTCCAAATCCATCTGAAGAAATTCCATATAGTACTTTTTGACGAGCTTGACGATCATCGAACGAATTAGGATGATCGAGATAAGTTTTGATCTTAGGTACTAATTGGTCATCTTGATTGAATGTTACACCAACTGAAGGATCAGTCAACAAGGCATCGGTATAAGGAGCACTTCTCACAACAATTTTCAAGCCAGATGCAATCGCTTCAATGTAGGTCAGCCCTTGTGATTCAGTATCACTTGAGGAAACAAAAATATTAGCCATATGATAATAAGGAGAAATTTCATCGTGTGCTACTTCTCCAGTAAAAATTACGTTATCAGTAATCTGCAAATCCTTACTCATTTGGACTAATTCATCCATATCTGGTCCATCCCCAACAATTACCAACATAATATCAGGATTATACTTGAGTAATTCGGGCATTGACTTCAACATGTGATCAATTTTTTTCTCCAAGGCGATCCGACTGAGCATCAAAATGACCGGCGTATCTTTAGCGATACCCAATTTTTCTCTGACAATTGATGCATTGACTGGTTTAGTGTACTCAGACAAATCTACACCTGTTGGAATAATTGAGATTGGAGATTTAACTCCATAGCGATTCAAAGTCTCCAACACTTGTTTACTAGGCGCAACGACTCCGGAAGCATTTTTCAAGAATAATTTGGTCATCTGCTTAACGTGATATGGCTTTAATAGATGTCCATTCAAAACGTAATGCAAATAATCTTCATACATCGTGTGATACGTATGAACAAATGGAATTTTCAATTGCTTAGCAACGAACTTTCCAATCATCCCTAAAGAAAACTCTGTCTGTGTATGAACGATATCGAGTTTCAATTCTTTAGCCAATTCAACGGCATGAAACATGCCACGAATAGCAATCCGACGGTCAGTAAATGAAATGAAAGGTACACTTGTCAAGCGGAAAATATTAGGCTCAATTGTTTCCTTAGAAACATTCGGATCAGTTGTAGTAAAAATGTAAACTGAATGGCCTTTTCTTTCAAGATCATTTTTCAATGTCTGGATTGATGTTGCTACCCCACTAACTTGAGGGAAGTATGTATCGGTAAAAATTCCGATGTTCATAAAATCACATCTCCTCGCGAACTCTATAAAGTAGATTATAACAAAAAAAAGAAGGAATCACTTCCCTCTTCTACGCCTTAACCTATTAATTTTTTGAAATTCTGGTTTTTCATTAAGAAGTAGAAAATCACTGCTCCAATTGCAACCACAACTAGTTCCCCTAAACCAACGGTGACAAAATTCAATGCAAATGGCAATTTCAAGACAAAATGCAATTCTGCTCCAACAATCAATCCATTAACAACTGCACAAATAACTGGAACCGTCCATAAGAATTTCACATCCTTAGGAACTCGAGTGATCAAGTAACATGCAATTGCTGTGGCTAATGTTCCCAATACCAAATCATAAACTCCTAATGAGGCACTGAAAATATTTGAGATGAAGCAACCAACTATCAGCGACCAACTATATTTATGATTAAAAAATGGCAATAACATCAAAATCTCAGAAACCCGAAATTGAATTTGGCCGTATGAAAAAGCTGAAACGACTGGTGCAATCGTCACCGCAACGTATAAGGCTGCAATCAAGGCTAATTGTGTGATATCTCTTGTTTTTAATTTACTCAAAACAAAACCCTCCACTGTTTTATTTTTACGCAGGTTAATCAGTGTAAACTGCTGTTACTAGGGTATCTTATTTTTTAATACCTAGCAAGCAAAAAAACGTATCGAATTGCTTAAGCAATCCAATACGTATTTTATTTAAGAGTGCCACGAGCACGTAATTGTTCGTCAATTAAATCGAGTACTTTTTTACGGTCCTCAGGATTTTCGACGAAATCGTACTTATCACCGTCAATCTTCATTTTAGGACTGTAATCATAATCGTCATACCAACCATCGTAACGGCTGAGTAATTGATGATAGTATTCTGGTAAAGTTGGATCTTGTTCTGGTTGTTCATATGAACGTCCACGTTTTTCAATACGATGAATCATTGTATCGTAAGAGATGTCTAAATGAACTAATAAATCTGGAGCTTTCTTAGCAGCAGCATATGGTAATTCTTGCATCATATTTTCCAAAAGTTCATCGTAAACTTTAACTTCTTGTGGAGTTGCACGACCCATGTCAGCATTCATATGGAAGAAAAGTGAATCTTCGTAAATTGAACGGTCCAATACATTATTGTCTTGAACCATAGCTTTCTTAATAGAATCAAAACGTTTATTTAAAAAGTAAATTTGAAGTAAAAAGGCATATTTCTTAGGGTCTTTATAAAATAATGGCAATACCGGATTATTATCAACTTGTTCATAGAAAGCCTCAGTTCCTAAGTGTTCTGATAATATAGTAGCCAATGAACTTTTTCCGGCTCCAATTGCGCCGCTCAATACGATCATCATTATTCTCCTCCGTCGGTTTTAAGTATGTATTTGATTTGTTTATTTGAAAAAACAACATTCACTATGATACCACTTCAATTCTATATATTGTATAGGTTTTTAAAATTTGGCCATATGTGGTATTTATCACAAGTGCTAAACCTTAGTGAACTGGGCTTTTAAAAGAAAAATAATTATTGTCTTTCTCCCCCTATCGAAATTTCTCTAAACCTCTTATAATTGTATTTGTATTATGAGAAAAGGGGGAAGAAAATTGGGAAGAAAATTACGTAATATTTTAACTCCACTTCTGTGTTTATTAGCTGTAGTGATTTTTTGTTTAGCATTCAATCATGAAAATGTTTCTGCGGCAACTAATTACGGCAATGCTGATATGGTCACTAGTGGAACAATCGATGATCAGAACAAAACCTACTCAACTGGTAGCACTGTTCCATTAACGATTGGCTTTGATTCAAACGGCCACAAACTTCAAAGTGGTGATACCTTAACGATCGACATCCCCGATCCTTTAACGGTAAAACCTGGTAGCGATACTTTTGAAGTTTTAGGCGATGATGGTGAAGTTATTGGAACTGCCAAATTAGGCAATGATAATAAAATCGTCATTACCTTTAGTGATACGGTCAATGATATGGACAGTATCAAGGGGGAACTAAACATCGGTAACGGTGTCACCGTCGATGCTAATAAAGCTGAAATTGGTGACAATGATGTAGCTTTTGAAATTATTGATGGTAAGTTTGATCACAGTAACTTGAAAGTTAAGGAAAAGAACAACGACAAGAACATTTCTAAAAAAGGTGTCTTTGGTACTGATAAAGATGGTAATGCAATTGTTACTTGGACTATCCTAGCTAATCGAAACAATTTGAATTTCGGTGATATGACAGTGACCGATAACATTACCGATACGAACTTAACTTACGTTCCTGGCTCAGTTGTCGTCCAAAACGCTACTTGGGTCGACAAACAAAACGGGAGTTACAAACGTGGTAGTACCGTTTCATCTGACAAATATACGTTAAATGAATCGGACAATGGATTCGAATTAAAAATTCCAGAAGCCAACACACAAATGTATGCGATCATCTTTCAAACAAGAGTGACAGATGAATCAAAAATTTCTGATGGTACAGTTTTTGAAAACTATGCTAGTCTAGAGGGTAAGATCACTGGTAACGGAACAAATCCTTCAATAATTCAAGAGGAAGCTTACGGAAAAGTTGCTGGTAATACCAACGGAAATTCCGGTTCCGGTAGTGGTAGTAAAATAGGCGGCGTAACGCTAACAAAGTACGATGAAAATAATCATCAAACTTTGTTAAATGGTGCTGTCTATGACTTGTATCAAGTTGGTTCCGATTCACCATATAAAACTAATTTGACAACTGATGAAAATGGTCAAATCAAATTAACTAACTTATCTGCTGGCGATTATTACTTTAAAGAAGTTAAAGCACCAGCTGGCTATCAATTGAACCACAATGAGATCTTGTTTACCATCACTGGTCAAACGACAACTCCTGTTGAAGTTTCTGGCTACGACGAACCTGAAAAAGAACAACTTGGTTCAATCGTGATCCAAAAGATCGATGCCGAAACTGGTTACAAATTGGCTGGAGCTGAATTTAATATTGTCGATGAAAAAGGAAATGTCGTTGGCACGATCACAACTGACCGTCTAGGTCTAGGACATTATTACAACCTACCAATCGGCAAATACAAATTAGTTGAAACAAAAGCTCCAGAGGGTTATCTCAAAGGTGATGACATCGATTTTGAAATCACAGCTGACAATTTAACACCTGAACTAATTTCGGTTGAAAATCTCAAGGAACTTACCGGTGAAGGCAGTTATGGTATTGTTCTACACAAATATGATGCTGATAAAATAACAGCCGATAAGGACGATAAAGTTGGTGTTCCCGGAGCTGAATATACTTTATATGATGAAAACGGAACTGTTATCACAACAGCAATCACTAACGAATTAGGTGTCATTAGAGTTGATAACTTACCTGTCGGAAATTATTATTTCAAAGAAACTAAAGCACCTGAAGGTTTTGATATCAACGATGAAGAAATTCATTTCTCAATTACTGCTGATGAGAACGGTACTGATTTAGATGCACTGGAAACATCTGATCCTAAGACTAAGGTAGAGCCAAATCCTGAGCCTAACCCAGAACCAACACCAGAGCCTAAACCAAATCCAGAACCAGAACCTACTCCTGAACCTGGTGACAATAACGGTGGAAATGTTGTAGATCCTGATGAAAATGGTAACGGTACTGATACAGATGGTAATAACACTGATACTGACGATAATGACAACTTACTTGTTGATCCTAATCATCCTGATGCAAATAACAATAACAATGAACAAGGTGGTATCATCACACTACCAAGTACTGATTCAAACAATAATTCAGATAGCAATTCTAACGAGAAACTTCCACAAACTGGTTCAAAATCCGGTTTAGCTGCTAGTTTATTAGGATTAGTTCTTCTATCAGGAATTGTTTACTTCAAACGTCAAAATGCTTAAATTAGAGCAAAAAAATAAGTTGGAATTTATCCAGCTTATTTTTTTTACTTTAAATTTTAAACGAGCTACACAAACCAGGCTTGTTTCACTCTCTATCTAAAAGGCTCCACCACCGGAACCTCCACCAAAGCCTCCAGAAGAACCACCTGAGAATCCTCCAGAGCCTCCGCTGATACTTGATGATCCACCGGCTCCCAAAGCTCCTGTGAAAGCCGATTGGAATCCTTGCGCATGTCGACTAGCAAAACTGTTACTACCAACATAGCACAACATGATACCGGAACTGTTAACTGCTTCAACACCAAAGTTTATTCTCAATGCTTTAATAACTCGTTCGGAAACGCCGAAGACAACTGCATATGGCAAAAATCTTTCCCAAAGTATCAAATCACCGACTTCAGCCAGCTTAATATCATCGATATCCTCCAACATACGCTTGAAAGCTCGAATTTGATTGATCTCAATTTCACCCTGGTCAGTATAAGCTGTTATCTTCTTCTTAACAAAGAAATAAGGAATCCAAGCAATTACACCTAGAACTAGTAAAGTCGTCAGTGAAATAGCTAAATGATTGCTCAACAGTAAAGAAATGACAAACATGATAGCAATTATAATATCAATTCCTATAGTCGCTCCACGGAAATTTTTCACAATCGCTAAATTTTCCAAATCTAGATATTTTTCGCGACCAATTGCTGCATCATCGGCCCATTTGTTAAATTTATCGTCAACCTCGTCATTATTTCTCTTGGCGTAACTTCTGATTTGCTTAAGTCGAAATGATGTCCCATCACCAATTTTTTCAAACAAATATTTATAAAATTCGTTAGTAACTGGTTTCAAAGCGGTTACCTTAAAATCCTTACCAATCTTATCAATTTTCATTCGACCGTAACCTGCTTCATTCAATAAGTCCGCCGTCAAAGACAAGCTATCGGCCTGTTTAGACTTATCCAGCAAGACTTTCGTAAAGCTGGGTGCAAATGGTGGTTCATCGAAGAAATGATGTAGTGGTGTCGGAATCTGGTGCTTATTACCAGGATGTTTCTTGATTTTAATATATTGATACCAATAAATCCCCAAAACCAATACAACTCCAACAGCCATCAACACTCCATAGATTACATTCTTCTGACGACGTTTAGCATTTGCTTCTTGAGCCAATTTCTTTTCATCGCTCATAATACTAGCTTTTTTGTCGGCATCAACAAAATTCTTATTGGCAGAAGTTACCGTTGTTGGAAAGATGATATGACTCTCGACACTCGTATTTTCAGCCAATTCATCAAGTGTGATAACTACGCGGCCCTTTTTTCTATCTACTTTCGTATAACCGTTCAGAGGCCCGTGCGTCCAAGCTCTCAATTGAGAAATATTTTGGTCGGGAAAATTAATATTCAATTTAATATCGTTTAATTCGTTGTCCCAACCATTACCAATTATTTTCCAATTCAGTTCGGCGGTATCACGATAGTTAGTAATCACGCCAAGCAGCTTGTATTTATATGTAAATGTGATCAATGCCGAATCGACTGTATGATAAACTTTCATCCGCATTGCATCTTTTGTTCGTGTCACCTTAAAAGTGTTATTCTTCCCAGAATCACTAGGCGTCAACTTTTTCTCTCCGCCACCGATATCGACGAACACTTCTGGATCACTTGCACCTTTAATTCCCCGCAAATCTTGATTGTAATAAACTCCGTGGAAATCACCTTGAAAATCGTAAGTAATTTTCTGAGTGATTTGTGCATCCCCATCTTTTAAAACGTCAACGTTAACTCGATACTTTTCAATCGAATACTCATCAGCTTTGACAGTTGTCGGCGTCAAAAAAAGAAATACCATTCCAAATAAAGCCATTAAAAGAACGACTAATTTTTTCATAATTTCCCCCGCTATATTATACTGACAATTTTATCATATAAAGGACTATTGAGCAGTAACTGTCAGCCTGACTATTTCTAAACTCCTAAGCACCCCATAACTGTCTCTAATCGGCCAAGCCGTTGGTATACGGTCGCCTTCGTCGACCCCATAACTGTCTCTAATCGGCCAAGCCGTTGGTATACGGTCGCCTTCGTCGACCCCATAACTGTCTCTAATCGGCCAAGCCGATAAGAGACAGTAAAAAAAAGGCGTAATCAACTAAGAGTTAATACGCATTCTTAACAATACGTTGAATTTCTCTTTCTTGATCACGCTTTTTAATTGTTTCACGTTTATCGTATTTTCTTTTACCTTCAGCCACGCCAATTAATACTTTAGCGAAACCATGCTTCAAGTAAACTTTCAAAGGAATAACTGTAATTCCCTTCTCTTGCACGGTCGAGCTTATTTTGCGAATTTCTTTTTTATGTAACAACAACTTACGATTTCTCAAAGGATCATGATTAAACTGATTTCCTTGATCATAAACACTGATGTTAACATTCTCTAACCAAAGTTCCCCATTTCTAGGTTGAACGAATCCATCTTTGATATTGATTTTACTTGCCCGAACGGATTTTATCTCTGTTCCAGTTAAAGAAATTCCGGCTTCATAAGTATCTAAAATATTATAATCATGACGAGCTTTACGATTATTAGCCACTTCGTTAGCAGCTTTTGTGTGATGTTTCTTCATCTATCATCACCGGCTTTCGTATTTACCACGTCTCTTATGGTTATTATGATTACTACTGTGGTTATTATTTTTACCACGTTTATCATTGTGACGACCATGACCACCGCGGCCACGTCCGTGTTGCATTGAACGTTTTTTCTTGAATTCAGCTTCACGTTTATCAGCTTGTTCTTGTTCCTCAGGAGTCAATACTCGTTCAAAGTCAATTTGGCGATGTTCAACATCAGCTCTAATCAACTTAACTTTGATTGGTTGACCAACTTTAAAGGTCTTACCAGTGCCACGGCCATGCATTGACATGCTCTTTTCATCATATTCATAGAAGTCATCCTTCATGTTAGAAATATGAATCAAACCTTCAACGGTATTTTCCAGTTGAACGAACATCCCAAAACTTGTAACTGAACTGACAACAGCATCGAATTCACTACCAACTTGATCGGCCATGTATTCAGTCTTCTTCAAGTCGTCAACTGCACGTTCAGCATTGATGGAAATTCTTTCACGGCCAGATGTATGTTCAGCAACATCAGGCAATTTAGCTTTCCACTTAGCTTGTTCGTCATCAGTAAAGCCATTCTCGGCATAACTGTGAATCATACGGTGAACCATCAAATCAGGATATCTTCTGATTGGTGAAGTAAAGTGAGTATAGTACTTAGCAGCCAAACCGAAGTGTCCCAGTGGATTATCGGAGTATCTAGCTTGTTGCATACTACGTAACAACATAATTGTGACAACTGGTTCTTCCGGTGTATCGATCACTTTAGCTAAAACATTTTGGAACATCTTAGGCGTGATTTCTTTTAAGTTACCTTGAACTTGAACACCCATAGCGGCAACGAATTCAAAGAAGTTCTTAACCTTTTCATCGTCTGGCTTTTCATGGACACGATACAAGAATGGAACGTGTTTCAAATTGTAATTCATGGCAACTGTTTCGTTGGCAGCCAACATGAATGATTCGATCATCTTTTCAGAAGTACCACGTTCTCTTAACTTGATATCGATTGGCTTACCGTTTTCATCAACAATAATTTTTGCTTCAGTTTCTTCAAAGTCAATTGCTCCACGTTCATGACGTTTGTTGAACAAAATTTCATGAAGTGCAGCCATATTTTTCAAAGTTGGAACAAGTGGTGCGTATTCTTGATTAAGTTCTTCGTCACCCTTCAAAATCTCGTTAACATTGTTATAAGTCATACGATATTTTGATTGGATCACACTAGGATAAATGTCATATTTTACGACATTTCCTTGATGATCAATTTCCATATCACAAGTCAAAGCTAATCGATCAACATTAGGATTCAATGAACAAATACCATTTGACAATCTAAATGGCAACATTGGGATAACACGATCAACTAAGTAAGTACTTGTTCCACGAGCATAAGCTTCTTGATCGATTGGTGAACCTTCTTTGACATAGTGTGTAACATCCGCAATGTGAACTTCCAAATGGAAATTACCGTTTGGTAACATGTCAACCCCAACAGCATCGTCAAAGTCTTTAGAGTCATCCCCATCGATCGTGATGACCATATTCTTAGTTAAGTCTTTTCTGCCAACACGTTCACTGTCCAAAACGTGATCTGGAATAGCTTCGGCGGCTTTCAAAACTTCACTTGGAAATTCTGGATTGATATCGTTATCCACAACGATAGACATAATATCAACACCCGGATCATTCTTATTACCAATGATCTCTAAAGCTGTTCCTTCCATACTTTGGGGGTGCTTATCATTTGGATATTCATCAATCGATACTTGAACCATGTCACCCATTTGTGGATGAAGCCCCTTATCAGAAATGAAAATCATATACGAAGCAATTTTCTTTTCGTGACTTTGAACATAACCATAAAAACCAGTTTTTTCAACTTGTGAATCACTATATGGATGAAATTCACCAACCGCTTTTGTTAGTGATCTCTCAATAATCTTAGTAATTTCTCCTTCAGGTCCCTTGTCGATCCAAGGATTTGAAGGTTTAGTGATTTTTACTTCAACCGTATCACCATTAACGGCGTGTAAGGTATTACTTTTAGCAATAAATGCATCTGGTTCAACTTCATCGTAACGAACAAAACCAAAGCCCTTATCATTGCCCTTGAATTCACCTTCCACAACATTTTCTGGAGCAGCCATCTTGAATTCGTCTTTGTTAGTTAAGCTAATTTTGCTTTCCCCTTCTAAGACCGCAAGAGCTTTGACTACTCGTTTAAAAGCTGAAGATCCATGCATACGCAATATATCTTCAATTTGTTCAGATTTATAACGGCGATCAGGATTACTTCTGAAAACCTCTAAAATATCTGCAATTAATTTTTCTTCTTTATCTGGCATTTCTTTCCTCAATTATTTTCTAAAAAGTTTAACACGGCACTCTCCAATTGTTTGTGAGCACTGTTGATGGTTAAAACATGGCCCGCATCATACAAATGCAGCTGTGACGTTTCAACCTTTTGAGCTACAATTTTTGCAGCATCAGGATCTACCAATTTATCATTTATACCTTGACCAATAAAATATGGTCGTTTTATTTCAGCTAAGTTGTCAGCAACACTATCAGTTGTCTTTCTAATACTCGTCAACATCGAATCTATTTTTGAATCGACCACTCTAACCTTGGAGTCTAATTCAAAATCTGACAGTCCCTGTTGTAAAGAATACACCTTTTTGGCATATGTCATAAAGGCCTTTCTAATTTCAGCAAAATTCGTCGAGTAAAGTGGTGAGCCAAATACTCCACCTGCCAAAATATCAGGAATCTCTTCAAGTGCCTTTGTAGCAAAGATTGCTCCCAGTGAGAGTCCAAAGACACATATTTGCGTTTTACCTTGATTCTTTAAAAATTCCACCGCTTCTTTTGTCTGTTGCCACCAATTTTCTGGACCACCTTGGTTTAAAATATCCAGCGGTTCACTCGTTCCGTGACCGGCAAACATCGGGGCATAGACCGAATAATTATTTCTTTGCAAAGTCCTTCCCAATAGTCGCATATCATTACTAGTTCCTGAAAATGAATGCAACAGTAGGACTGCTTGTTGACCCTGATCAAAATAAAATGGTTGTGGTGTTAAAATTTTCAATTAAAAACGCTCCTTATAACAAAAAACCTCCTGAGAAACTTCAGGAGGAATAAATTGCTTAGTGAGATGATAAGTATACTAGTATCAACGAACATACGAAAAATAACACTAGTAAAACGTAAGTAACTTTAACCATAAAGGCTTCGAAACCACGTTTCTTTTGGTTGCTGAATAGGTCGCCACCACCACCAGATAATGCATTCAAAGCATCTTGTTGCTTTGTTGGTTGCATTAAGACGGCAATTATTATCAAAATGGAAACGATTATCAACACTGTTTCAATAACGTTATACACCTGTAAAACCTCCGTTCATGGTGTTGAAAGCTGAAATCACTCCTAAAACAATAACACAAAACTAGTCAAATTTCTAGTTAATTCCGTTAATCAGATCCTTCAACTTTCGAGAAATTTTTGCTCTCTGACCAGCATTAACCATAAAGACAATGCGGTCTCCAGCCTTGATCAATGTGTCGCCTTTCGGGATGATTTGATTCTCACCACGATAAATTCCGACAACTAAAATATCATTAGGAAATGGAATATCACGAATGTATTTTCCATCAATCGAACTACCTTCATAAATTGGCACTTCTAATCGATCAGTAAACTTGCTGACACGATTCAAATATGCTGAGTTCAGATTTAAACGTTCTTTTAATGATTCGTAAATTGGAGCTCCATTCAACAAATCAACTACAATATAAGCCACCAGTGACAAGACAGCTAAAGGCATCAGATGTTTCAAAGAACCAACCATCTCGGTAACTAAAATAATAGCTGTAAAAGGTGCCTTACCGATACAAGCGAAGTAACCCGCCATCGCAAAAATAATCAAATTACTTTCAAAGGCAATCGGCAATAATCCTATCTGATTCATGAACACGGCATAAATAGCACCAATGATTGCTCCTAAGTTCAAAATCGGTAGGAAAATTCCACCAGGTAAACCTGAACCATAGGAAATCATCGAGTAAATAAATCTAAAAGCTAATAAGCCAAGTAAAAATATTAAGCCAGCACCATATTTATTTAAATTAATGATAATACTATTACCACCACCAATAAATTGTGGCAACCACATACCTAATGGCACAATCAAAATTAAAGGTATCAAGCCATGAATATATCTAGGCAAACGCGTTTTACTATACAAGGAAGGCATTGACAACAAAACTATTTGATACAAACGTCCCATTAGCCCCAAAACGATTCCTAAAACAATTAAATGCCAATAATACTTGATTGGCAAACTAAATTGATAAGGAACTTGTAAAACTGGTTTCAACCCAAAAACATAGAGTGCCACTACATTAGCACTAACGGCACTTGCCAGTGAAGTGACCCAGACAAGTGGTGAGAAGTTATGATAGACTTCTTCCAAAACGAACATTGCTCCAGCGATTGGTGCACTAAAAGCGGCCGATAATCCAGCTGCAGCTCCACTAGCAATCAGCACCCGCTGATTAACACCTTTATCATCATGAGTCAAATCACCGACACCTTGACCGATTGCTGAACCTAATTGAATCGAAGGACCTTCACGACCTAAGAATAGTCCTGGCCCGATACTAAGAATCCCACCGACAAATTTCTTCCACAGAATTGACCACCAATTCAAGTGCATTTCGCCACCTAATTGTGCTTCAACTTGCGGAATACCAGAACCAGAAATATTTGGTTCCTTTTTTAATAAATAACCAACAAAAACTGCCACGATAATCATTGCTACAAGAAGTCCCACCAATAAACCGATATTTGTTCTTGCTGCAACATATAACCCTTGAAAAATTGTTAACAAATGGGCAATCGACCATCTAAACAAACTAACGACAATTCCTGAAATAATCCCGACTAGAACACCTTCTAAAGTCAGTCTCAGCTTTTCATTATCAGTAATTGCTACTTTCATAAATATCCCCTACATTAAAGATTTAATTTTGGCACATCATAAATTGAAGGAGATGGCTTGTAAAATCCAGCTTCTAGTAATTCCATATCTGTCAAAATTTGTTCATCGCTAACCAATTTTTCTTGGCCATTCACGAGTGTTTGATAAACTGAATCATAATACAAACCATAATCCCCAAGTGGTGTCTTGATTTGTTTTTCAATCCAGTCCCCATTAGCATTTTGGTATTTGGCAAGTCCGTAATACATTGGACTATCTTCACCAAAACCAGGAGTTCCAGGCATGATTCCAGCTTTTAGATCATTTTCTTGTTGATCAGCTCCATATTTGATGAACGAGCCTTTCATACCATGAATGATAAATCTTGGATACTCTTTGGCAACATCAGTACTTACTTTGACCTTAACTTTCATTTTTGTTCCATAATGAAGGTCAACATCAAAATAATTATCCACAGCATCACTAACTTCAGTATTTCTAATATCATAAGCAACTTTATCAGGACGACCGAACAAAGCAACCATACGATCCATTAGATGGATTCCCAAACCGTAGAACTCACCTTGTTCTTTAGTTCCCTTACCATTAACTGAATTAGGACGGAAATAGTCAATGTGTGATTCGACTTCAACTATATCACCTAAAAATCCTTGCTCAATTACTTGTTTAGCTGCTAAATAATCTCCGTCAAAACGACGATTTTGATAAGGCATCACTAAAACATGATTATCTTTACCTAATTGTATCAATTCTTTGGCATGTTCCAGCGTATCCACGAATGGTTTTTCAACGATAACTGATTTCTTAGCTTCAATTACTTGTTTAGCCAATTCATAGTGAGTCGACGCTGGTGTACAGATAGTTACTAAGTCGATCTCTGAATCATTTAAAACGTCATCCAAATCATTAGTGAATTTGACCCCTTGTTTTTTGTAAGGTGCCGCTAATTTTTCATTAGCTGGATGACGAGTATAAACAGTTTTCAATTCAAAATTATCACGAATATTTAAATAAGGCAGGTGGTAACGATTAGCTGACTTACCAAAACCGATAAATGCTATTTTTAATGTCATAAATCTTCTCCTTCATCATTGATAATTCTATTGTACAAAAAAAACAGCCCGAGGGCTGTCTTTATTGATTACTTAACGTAATTATTTGTTCAAGTTATAGAAACTCTTGATACCTTTGAATTCAGCTTGGTCACCAAGTTGATCTTCAATTCTCATCAATTGGTTATATTTAGCAATACGGTCTGTACGGCTCATTGAACCAGTCTTGATTTGACCTGCGTTTGTAGCAACAACAAGGTCAGCAATTGTTGTATCTTCTGTTTCACCTGAACGGTGAGAAACAACGGCTGTGAAGCCTGCTTCCTTAGCCATTTCGATAGCTTCGAATGTTTCTGTAAGTGTACCGATTTGGTTAAGCTTGATAAGGATTGAGTTTGAAACTCCCATTTCAATACCCTTCTTCAAGTAGTCTGTGTTTGTAACGAACAAGTCATCACCAACAAGTTGTACTTTCTTACCAAGTTTAGCAGTAACTTTTTGCCAGTCTTCCCATTCATTTTCATCGATAGGATCTTCGATTGTAATAACTGGGTACTTTTCAACGATTCCATCAAGAAGATCGATGAATTCGTCAGTTGTTAGGCTAGCACCGTTTTCGCCTTCACCCTTAAGGTTGTATTTCTTTGTTTCTGGGTCGTAGAATTCTGATGATGCACAGTCAAAACCAATAGCAACATCTTCACCAGGCTTGTAACCTGCTTTTTCAATAGCTTCAACCAAAATCTTGAAAGGAGCTTCGTTGTTTTCAAGGTCAGGAGCGAAACCACCTTCGTCACCAACAGCTGTGTTCAAGCCACGGCTTTCAAGAACAGCTTTTAGTGAGTGGAATGTTTCTGAACCCATACGTACGGCTTCACGCATTGATTTTGCACCAACAGGCAAGATCATGAATTCCTGGAAGTCAACGTTGTTATCAGCATGCTTACCACCATTGATAACGTTCATCATAGGTGTTGGAAGCAAGTGAGCATTAGGACCACCAAGGTATTCGTACAATGGAAGACCTAATTCGTCAGCAGCAGCACGAGCAGCAGCAAGTGAAACACCCAAGATAGCGTTAGCACCAAGGTTACCCTTGTTTGGTGTACCATCTAAGTTGATCATTGCTTGGTCAATGGCACGTTGGTCAGTAACGTCCATACCAATAACCTTTTTAGCAATCTTGTCGTTTACGTTAGCAACGGCTTTAAGAACACCCTTGCCACCAAAACGTGATTTGTCGCCATCACGTAATTCAACAGCTTCGTGTTCACCAGTTGAAGCACCTGATGGAACAAGTGCGCGGCCAAAGCCACCTAGTTCAGTATATAGTTCAACTTCAACAGTTGGGTTACCACGTGAATCAAGAACTTCACGGCCTAAAATATCAGTAATTACAGACATATTTTAAAAATCTCCTTTATGATTTTAATACAACCTAATTTTAACCTTTTTACGGCTTAAAATAAATAACTTAATAGAAGTAAATTATTTATTGAAGTTAGCCAAAGCGATGTATGATTCTGGATCCATTGATGCTCCACCAACTAATCCACCATCAATATCTTCTTTAGCCATTAATTCTTTAACGTTAGCAGGTTTTACAGAACCACCGTAAAGAATACGTACTTTGTCAGCTGTGTCGTTATCATACAAGCTAGCAATCTTTTCACGGATTACGTGAACCATTTCTTGTGCTTGATCAGCAGTAGCAGTCTTACCAGTACCGATAGCCCAGATTGGTTCATAAGCGATAACTGATTTAGCTAAATCAGCAGCTGAGATACCTTTAACAGCGTTTTCGATTTGACCAGTTACCCAGTCTTCAGCCTTGCCAGCTTCACGTTGTTCAAGAGTTTCACCACAGCAAATGATTGGCAACATGTTGTTCTTCAAGATAGCGTGAGCTTTCTTGTTGATGTCTTCATCAGTTTCCTTGAAGTATTGTCTTCTTTCTGAGTGACCGATGATTACATAATCAACGCCCATTTCGTCAAGAGCCTTAGGTGATGTTTCACCAGTAAAGGCACCGGCATCTTCAAAGTATGAGTTTTCAGCAGCAGTCTTTAGTGGTGTGCCTTTTGCACCAGCAATAAGTGTTGTTAGGTCAATAGCAGGAGCACCAATGATTGTTTCTACGCCAGATTCTGGCAACTTACCTTTGATACCGTCTAAAAATTCTTGGGTTTCCTTAGGATTTTTGTTCATCTTCCAGTTACCCGCAATAATAGGTGTACGCATAAATTAATTCTCCTCGTGAAAAATAATTATTTATCTGAAATTGAGTCAATACCTGGTAATACTTTACCTTCAAGGTATTCTAGTGATGCACCACCACCAGTTGAGATGTGTGTAAGCTTGTCAGCAATACCAAGACTCTTAGCAGCAGCAGTTGAATCACCACCACCAACGATAGTAATAGCATCTGTCAAGTTACCCATAGCACGTCCAACTTCAAGAGTACCTTCAGCAAACTTGCTCATTTCAAATGCACCCATTGGTCCATTCCATACAACAGTCTTTGCACCCTTTAGAGTATCTTGGAACAATTTAACTGTCTTAGGTCCGATATCAAGAGCCATTTCGTCATCAGGAATATCAACACCATCAGTTGTTGTAGCTTCAGCATCATTTGAGAATTCTTTAGCTACGATGTGGTCTACAGGAAGCACGATCTTGTCGCCAGCTTTTTGAAGGAGGTCTTTAGCTAGTTCAACTTTGTCAGCTTCGAATAGTGACTTACCAATCTTGTGGCCTTGAGCAGCTAAGAATGTATAAGCCATACCACCACCGATTAAGATGTGGTCTGATTTTGGAATTAAGTTTTCAATAACACCGATCTTATCTGAAACCTTAGCACCACCAAGGATTGTTACGAATGGGTGTACAGGATTGTCAACGGCATTACCTAAGAACTTGATTTCCTTTTCCATTAAGAAACCAGCAGCAACGGGTTTGCCAACAGCTTTCATAGCTGTTGAAATACCAACGTTTGAAGCATGTTTTCTGTGGGCTGTACCGAAAGCATCGTTGATAAATACGTCACCAAGTGATGCCCAGTATTCGCCAAGTTTAGGATCGTTCTTGCTTTCACGTTTACCGAAATCGTTATCGATATCTTGGAAACGTGTATTTTCCATAAGTAGAATGTCGCCATCGTTTAATTCGTTGATAGCATCTTCAAGTTCTTTACCTTCGTTAACTGGCACGAACTTAACTGGCAAACCACTTAGTTCTTGAAGTTTAGCAGCAACTGGCTTCAATGATAAAGCTTTCTTATCTTCGTCACTCTTGATACGACCCAAGTGAGATAGTAAGATAACCTTTCCACCATGTTCTGAAACATATTTGATTGTTGGGATAGCACCAACGATACGGTTTGTATCGCCGACAACACCATCTTTGATAGGAACGTTGAAATCAACACGCATTAAGACTTTTTTGTCTTTTACATCAACGTCAGAAACAATAAGTTTTGCCATTATAAATCCTCCAATATTTTCTTAAAAAAAAGCGGAAGGAGTTATCCTCCCTCCGCCAATTTAAAACACTAAATTAGGTTTTTGTGATTACTATTTAGATTAATGAATTAGTCTAATGTAGCAAACTTTTCAAGTGTACGAACCATTTGTGCAGTGAATCCTGATTCGTTATCATACCATGCAACAGTCTTTACAACTTGGCTATCACCTGAACCAACAATTTGTGTTTGTGTTGGGTCAAAGATTGAACCAAATGATGTACCGATAACATCTGATGATACGATTTGGTCATCATTGTAACCGAATGAAGGGTTGTTGTCAGTATACTTCTTGATTGCGTCGTTTACTTCGTCAACTGTAACTTCTTTGTCAAGAGTTGCAACTAATTCTGTAACTGAACCTGTGATTACAGGTACACGTTGTGCATGTCCATCAAGCTTACCTTTCAAGTCAGGAACAACTAGACCTAGGGCCTTAGCAGCACCAGTTGAGTGAGGGATGATGTTTGCAGCAGCAGCACGTGCAGCACGAACATTACCTTTACGTTCTGGACCATCTTGAAGTTTTTGTGTAGCTGTGTAAGCATGGATTGTTGTCATTGTACCAGCTTTGATACCGAATTCTTTGTTTACGGCATTTGCTAGAGGTGCAAGACAGTTTGTTGTACATGAACCAGCTGAAGCAATCTTAACGTCGTTTGTTAGGATGTCATCGTTAACACCATAAACAACTGTAGGCATGTCACCTGATGGAGCTGAGATCAATACACGTTTTGCACCGGCATCCAAGTGAGCTTGTGCCTTGTCTGCTGATGTGTAGAAACCAGTACATTCAAGAACGATGTCAACACCGTCGTTTGCAACCCATTTAAGGTCTGCAGCGTTCATTTCAGCATATACAGGAATTGTCTTACCGTCAACAACGATAGCATTGTCAGCAGCTGAAATCTTGTCGATTTCGAAGTTACCATGAGCTGTATCATACTTCAATAGGTGAGCAAGCATAGCAGGTGAAGTTAAATCGTTAATTGCAACAACTTCCAAATCTGTCTTGCCAGCTGCTTGAAGTGCAGCGATACGGCGGAATGCCAAACGACCGATACGGCCAAATCCATTAATACCAACTTTTGTAGTCATACAAAAATTCCTCCTTCAGGAAATCAAAAAAATATTATTTTAAAGGGTTATCCCTTAAAATCAGTTTTGAGGCAGCCTCATCTGTAATTAAGATTGTATGATGAGGTGCGTTGTTCATATATGATTGAATAGCATTAGCTTTGCTTTCTCCACCAGCAATCGCAATCACATATTCTATTTTATCAAGGTCCCGGACATGAAGTCCAATCCTAGGTACCTTATATACAAGATTACCACTTTTATCAAAGAAATCTCCAAAAGCTTCTGAAACTGCTCGACCACTGTCGATCAATTCTTGCTCTTTTTGCGAAAGATTTCTTCTTTCAGCCATAACACTTGCGGTGCCAATGCTGTGAATAACAACATTACTCCTATATATTAAATCAAGAACCGACTTAATTGAAGTCTCTTTTTGCAAAGATTCAAAACTTTTTTCAGAAATGTCTTCTGGAAGGTACATTGCCCGGTACTGGCTCTGCGTTCTTAAAGCCATCTCTGCACAAACACTGTTTGCTTGAATCGTCACCGACTCACCTACACCACCACGTGCCGGCAAGAAAACTAATTGACGATTTTTCGACAAATCAGGTGAAAGATTTCGAGCAACTTGAGCTAAAGTACTTCCTCCAGTTACAGAAATCATCGATTGTCCTGTCGGCAACAGCGTTCCTAAAAGTTGATTAAGTCTTCTGCCAAACGAATCAATCACCCGATATTGCTTATCAGCGTTACCAGGCAACACGATACACCGACTAATTCCAAGACGCTTGCTCAATTGTTTTTCCAATAAAGCAGTTCCTTGGTAATCGGCTAAGACGTCTGTCAATCTGACCACTACATCGCTACCTGTTTTTGTCAAAGACATCCCAGATTTCGAAGAGATAATCAAACCTTGCTTTCTCAACAAGTCAGTTTCAGTTCTTAATCCACGTTCAGTAATATTAAGATCATCAGCTAACACTCTGCGCCCAACAGGCTCCATTAATGAGATACTCTGAAGTATTTTAAATCGCTTTTCCAGAGTCTTAATGAAGTCTGGGGCAACTAAATCTAGCAATTCTAAATCTTCATTATTAGTCATTTGATATACTCCGTAGGACAAATATCGTCCCTGTATGTCTGTTTACGACCCATGTACTCAAAAAATAAAAGCCTGTGATGATTTAACTCATCTCCTAAGCACAAATACTAGTATAAACTCTCTTGTGAATATTTCAAGTAATATGCAACAAATAATGAAACTTATATTATTTTTTTTACTGATTTACTTTTTATATCAAAGTGCGATAGAATTATATTGTGCTTGCGCTGCTAGTGTAATGGATAGCACACAGGATTCCGGTTCCTGGGATGTGGGTTCGACTCCCACGTGGCGCATAATTTAGCATCGATATATTTCACATAGTCCCGAATTTACTATTATATATAGCTTTTTAACAGACAAAACTTTGATGACTTTCGATAAGCTTTTAAAAAAGTGAGTCACGGATGAGTCACGAAAAAAAATACAGTGGGAGCAAAATTGATTATCGCCAGTCAAATGACTAGCGATTTTTTTGTATAAAAATAATTGAATTAAATTTGCAATCTACCATGCAATGATTTTTTTATTTATTTTTAGACAAAATAAAAAAAGCCCTCACTCAATATGAGTGTGGACTAATTGCTCTGATAATAAATAAAATAGGATTGTGCCTTTCCTCAGCACTTTTATAGATATTAGGGGTTATTCTTTCAATGTTTTCGAGGGGCGATTTGATATTTATAGTCCCTATACAAACATATTTTGTAAAAAGCCTTTTTTTTGTTCTTTCAACAAATCTAACTTACGTTGATGAAGAGCGATAGTATTATCCAGTTGTTCGAAGAATGAACCTATTTTTTTTTGTTCTGAAAGTTCAGGTACCATAATCGACATTTTCGACATTTGCTTACCTGAAACCTCAACAAAAGTAGATCCTGCACCGGTGACTTCACCATATCGCTTAAGTTCATTAGTTCTTGAATAAATAAAATAACTATCAAGTTTATTTGGATTAGGAACAATTGATTGAAACCCTTGGTTAGTTGTAGCTTCTTTGCCTAATATAGCAGTGTTTCCGATACCAGCACGAGAAGTAAATAAGACAGTTCCTACTGGTAAAATTCTAGCTGAGCTCTTCTTTAGACCTAGTTCAGTAATAGTCTTTTTACTTTTACTAACATACCTTTGTTCTCCAATTTCAGCTGGAGCATACCAGTCAATATCACCGTCCCAGTATTCAGAGTTCGATGTACTTGGTGTTCCACCACCCACAATATTAGATAATTCTCCCAACTTACGCTCTTCCCAATCGTCAGCAAACCCCGCGAATCGCAATTCAGGAACTTTTGCCCCATCTTTAGGGAATAGTTTCTGTAATAATCCTTTTTTTAACTTAGTATAAAGGTCCAACTGCCGTTGTTGTAGAGTAATAAGGTTATCTACTAAAGATAATATTTTACCAATTTTAACTTGTTCGTTAATATTTGGAATGAAAAAAACAGCTTTTGAAACACGTTTCCAATCTGATCTAGGCATTTTTGTTCCAGAAGTATCATTAGCAATTTTTTGAAAGCTTGGAGATTGTATTAAGTAATATATGAAAAAAGGGGGGTCTTTTTTTGAACGCAGAACCCAAAAGTCTCCAAGAGCAATACCTTTAAAATTTGAAAAAAACCAGTTTTTTAAATAAGGACGCAATTTGCCAAACAAAATATCATTTTTTTCAAATACAATACCTTTCCTATTATCAAACTTTTCACTTATATCTTTATTTAATGTACCATATCCAGAATTAATATCTTCATATTCTAATTTAGGTAGATTTTTTGAATTAGACGATTTACTAATTCTCGCAACAATTTCAAAAAAGGATTGCTGTACCCAAGCATCACTATAACCATTAAAGCGAATTTGAGGCACTTTATTACTCATGATTGCCCCCCAACGGAGTATCTTCTAGTCGTTTACGATTGTTGGCATTCAGAATATCTCGCCAGTGATCATATAACCGATCAACTGTTACACCAGAATAATCTGTTAGATATTCCCAACCTTCACTCTTTAGCTTGTCAATTACAGCTTGTTCAAATTTATCTTCCGCCATTTAACTAGTCTTCTTTTCTTTTTTAGTTGTAACTATTTACCAAAACGCCACCAACTCTTGTTGGATTTATTTTATTGACAGCAAACAGTTAGTTTTTCTGACATTGTTATGATTTTCTTTTATTTCTTTATTTATTTACAAGTTCTATTATATATTATTTTTTTAATTATTTTTAGACAAATAAAAAAGTCCTCACAAATGAATGTGAAGGCTCCTTTCATATCTATATTCTTTAATTACTATATTTAAAATACTTTTTATTTTATTATCTGTATAATTGTAAAAAAAAAAGTCCCTTTCCCAGCCAACGGCAAAAACTAGGAGAGAAAAGGACAGACGATACGAGCAACCTATCTGTAACCAACAGATAGAGACAACACTATTGATTAACCAAATCAATAGAGGATATAACACTAATGTTCATATATAATATAATACACATTATACAAATTGTAAACCGATAGATTTAATGGTTAAATATTAGTTGGAGGTTATGATCTAACCAATCCTCCAACCTCCAAATCAATGATTTAGGAGGTAAAGCACTAATGTTCGAAGTAATTATAGCTGTTTGTTATTTAACCATTGGAACTGTTGAATTATTGCATTTCTTTGGTCTAATGTAAACAGAAAAACCTTCTAGGAGAGTTGTGATGTCAGCAAGCTGACCAATCATTACTCTCCTTTTGCATTATAGCACGAAAAATAGATCCCATTCAAATTGCAAGAGTTATTCTTATTTTACAAAATAACAATAAAAAGCTTACAATTCTTCTAATCTTTTTTTTATTACTTCTTTTAGCATATCAATATCTTCTTTTGTAGCCTTGTTTTTAATGAAACTTTTGGCACTAGATCGTGAGCGTAAATAGCTCGTACGTTCTCGATTTTTTTCGTCCCATTTTTTATTTGCCTTAATACGAGCTTCTGATAATTTTTCTACCATTTCGCATCTCCCTTACTTAACTATTAACCACACGATAAAAGATATAACTATTAACCAAACTATAATAACTTTTAAAGTAGGCTTCGTTTTTATTACCTTTATGTTTACATGTTTTGTTTTTAATAATGTTTTTGTCATATTGGATTTAATTGAGCAAATATAGTATATTTTAAGTGCACCAAAGAGGGAGGCTTCCCTCCTTGGTTTTCCATTACCATTCAATGGTAATTTCTAAAGTCAAAATGATTAGGTTAATTTTGAAGGTTATGCTAATCGTTTTTGGCTTTTTTATTTTGCTCAATTTCTTTTTCCACCTCCTCTTTACTACACTTATTATAATACACTACACGTAGTGTAATGTCAACTATTATTTATTTAATTTAGAATAAACACAACCCTTGATACGACTAGCTTTCTATAATATTTAGGTTAATTGAGAAAATAAAAAAAGCCCCCACTCAAAATGAGTGAGAGCTAATTCTATCTGCATTATCAATTTTTATTAAAATAAGTGTTCAACGAAATTATCCTTTAAATCCTGAACCTTGCGCATATTTAATAGGAACATATTCGTCTGTAGCCACTTTGTAACAGTAACCAATTCCAGGGATGTTAACTAACTTATCAGTCGTCTTCCATTCACTACCGGCTTTGAATTTCTTGTTACTGCCAGAAATGGCAGCGCCCTTACCATCGACAGATTCAGCTTGATCTCCATTAATAACTAATTTGTCTTTAAAGGTCGTGGATGACTGTGGTAGATAGATGTTACTTCCAATCACAAAATAAGGTTTGCTGTCAATAACTTGGATTGAATTAGATACCCATTTTGAACTTGGTGTAATCCATGAACCTTCATTAGCTTGTCCATTCTTATTATATGTAGTGAACGTCTTAAACGCTTTACTATCTAGTACTTGAACCACATTATTAACTGTGGATTTTGGCTTTTCTACGGTATTAATACCGTTCTTAACATCAGCTTTAAATTGTGCTCTACTGATTCCCCATTTAGCCAAATATGGATAAGGGTCAACATGATCACTTTGATTATTTGGCTGGTTGTTTGTGCAGTATTGATGTGTAACGATACCATATTTGGAAGTGTCTAACGTTAATGGAATTCCAGCTTCAACAGCTAGTTCACGCAATAAATTGACATATAATTTATAATCAGTCATAAATTCAGCTTTGGTCTTGTGTGATTCGATTAGTTCGACACTAGCATATCCCCACGAATTCCAACCACCGCCAACGTCCCAGGCACCTCGGTTAGTAGCAGCGGTTTGATAGATTTTCCCATTTCCAACCACGTGAGTGAAGTAACCAGATTGCAAGTCTTTCCACGACATATATCCAGCATCTTCTTTAGCCATGGATTTATTGTTTCCAGTTGAATGTGCATGGACTTGCCCAAATGGTGGAACTCCCACCAATGGTGTATCTTGTCTTAAATAACTCTTATCAATGTTCATTTATTTATCCTCCTTCGTAGTATATCCGCCTAATACTCCTTTAATTCCTGTGAATAGTCCTGCTGTATATCCACCAGCTAGAAAGCCTGTTAGTCCTGCTTTTCCTAACTCCGTATCATGAAATACTAATGCAATTAGTAAGCCAACTAGCAAGCCGACTAGCATGCTGATAAATGGCATGTATTTGTTATCTAATTTTGATTTCTTAGCTGCTGCGGTTAATAGATAGCATACTAAAATAATGATTGTTAATTCTGTGACATTCATAAGTTGCAAACCTTGTAAAATATCCATTTAGTTATCTCCTTTATTTTTAATGTCTTCTACATCATGCTCAATGTCACGAAGCCGTAGTCCATGATCGTGTAGCATGTTGTCATGTATTTTAAGTTTTCTAAACATTATATCGTGGTCGCGTGAACTGCTTTTAGTCAATTCCTGAACTGAAATTGTTAATTCATTCACAGTTTGAGTGAATTTTGTAATTGTAATAACTAATTTAACAATTTGCCACAATGCTACCGAAATAGCTGTAATAGCAGCAATCCACGCCACCCAATTATTTATAAATACTGGGACTGGTGGCATCTATCACTCCTCCTCTCCCTAATTTTTCGTATTTTAAGCAGCCATAATTACAAGTGGAAGTCCTGAATAGATTCCCGAAATATTTAGCCTATACTCTCCATCAACAATTGATCTCGATATAGTTAGCGTGCCGTAGAAGGTATATTTTTTCTCTATATCTAAGTTTTTAAAATCATCACTAGGAATATGGAGGGTCTTTTCTTCATTGTAAATGTCTTCAAAATGAGCAGCAATATTAATACTATTAATGTTTGACCAATTCTTTGTAGTGCTTAACAAATGCGCGTTTTTCAAACTAGTTACGCCTTTCTGAGAAACAAGCAAAATCGTACCCGGTTCCAATTTAGTTGCGCCACCAAACTCTTGACCACCATACATAATTTTACCCACGTTACTACCTCCAATTTTTAAACTCATTTAGATACCTCCTTAAGCGTCAGGAATTACATACAAAATTTTTGGATTAACGGTACCGGCACTAACTAACTTATCGTAATCAGCTTGACTGATTGAAGTAATCATAGTTTGAACAGTGTTTTGAAGTGCTGTAACTTCCGTCTTGTCGGCCTTTTTGGTTATTCCGTCATTGATAGCTTGAACACCGTCTTTGTTTTCAGTCACGGCGTCGGCTAATTCCGCAATAGTGTCCAATGTAGCGGGAGCAGCACCGATAATGCCCTTAATAGTTTGTTCAGCGTATGTTTTTGCTTGTCCAACACCAGTGGCAATTTTGCTGTCAACCTCTGTGTTTGTGGAATAGTCGGCTTTGTCTAAGGCGTTTTTGATAGCAGTTTGAACACTCCCATCAGTCGCAATTTCTGTTGGATTAGGGCACCAATCAGTTGCTGTGGTTCCTTTTTCAAGTTTAGGACCAGCAATGAGCAAGGTATTTTTATTGTTGGTGGTTCGTGAAATATTTGGGGATATTTTACCATCAGCAGTTATGTTCACAGTTCCTGTGACCCTTTGCCAATTTTCATTTAAAGAAACAGACGTATTCTCAATATCGGTATTATCATTGCCGGTGCCTCTATAATATATAGCCGAATTACCAGTGCCACTTTGGTATCTGGCATACACTGAAAAGGTATAAGTCTCACCTTTTTTACCTTGTATAGTTTGTGCCAAGCCCCCCCAATCTTGGTCAGTTGCCATGACTGTTAGCCCATTAAATTTTTCTCCAGTTTTATGCCAATTCGACCAGCTCCAGCCCCATACACTAGGATTATCAAAGTCACGAGTATCGGTATATAGGTTAGTCCTGACACCACTAATATTTTGAGCAGCTAAATCTAGTTGAGTTTTCAAAGCATCATATTTATTTTTAACGTCTGTTGCTTGGCTATCTAAACTATCTAAAGATGTATTGAAATCTTTAACATCTTTATTGATTAAATTCTTGAAGTCGTCATAGTCGCCTTGCAAAGTCTTTAGTAGTGCTTTAAATCTATTTTCAAAGTCTGTTTTTTGGCTATTAAAATCAGTTTCAAAGCCGCTTTTTTGGCTGTTAAAATCACTTGCTCGTTTGTCTTGAGCGGTTGTGAATGCTGTTTCTGAATTGCTTTGGAATGTACTCCACGCCGATTTAGCAGCATCTAAATCTTTTTGAGCCTGATCCACAAAACTCTGCATCTTGCCAGTTAATTCTGCGACCTTATCATCAATCTTCGCATTTCCAGTATCGGCAAAGTCTTTTAAGGCTAAAACATAAGATTCGGCTTCCTTGACCAGCGTTTCAAAGTCATCAATGTAGCTTCCTGCTTCTTTTATTGATCCGATCCCTTGTAGCACGACTAACTTCACGCTTGATGTAGAATCGTCTCCGACTTTGAAATACATGTTTCTGAATACACCAACATTTGTGTACATTTCATCTGGAAACTTAACTTTGAACGTGTTTCCCGACTTATCAGTCACAGCTTGCTTAATCAGCCGTTGGTCGGGCGTTTTGGCGATAAGTTCAACGTCAACTTTGGATAAATCGGTGTACTTTTCGAATGATTTCCCAAGTGTTACTTGTAGCTCGTCACCTGTGTCGCCTTGACGAATCTTCAAAGGTAACTCGTAAATTGGGGTTGTCTTGTCTGTATCTAAAACAATTGGTTGTAAACTCATTTAATCACCTCCATTCAATATATTTTCAATTATTTTTCTATCAAAATTATAAGGTCTGTGAAGTTGACCATCAAAATATGTATAGTAATCATGAAGTTTCTCAAACAATGGATATTCTGAATCAATCAAATGGACATAAATATAACCATCATTAATTAACGATTCATCTGGCTTAAAATCATTAAACAGTTTGAAACTATATTCTGAACCATCATTAGACTTTAAGTAATCTGTGACCGCTCCCAAATTATTTGTTTTTATGTAAATCATTGCCATTCAACTTCACCTTCAATTCTTTATTTTCTTCTTTGAGATGTTTATTTTCGATAAAAAGAATAGAATTCTCAACCTGTGTATTAGCTAATTTACCAGATAAATCTTTAATTACTTCGTTCGCATTTCCTTTATTTTCCATAATTATTTCAAGTCACTTTCATTTAAAATTCTTAGTCCACCCATGTACAGTTTTCCAGAGCCATCACCGGTTAATTTAGCCCCATTAATCATTAGATATCCCGACTCTATGTTCATTGCTCTAATTCCATCAATTTGATGAACCGTCATATTATTTGTCGAAATACCGTATCTTGTAATGGATGTTCTATTCGATCCAGAACCCATTGATATATCTGTATCACCACTAATAGTTACACCGCTAATTTCTCCACCACGAATATGAACTCCAGTGATATTTTGACCCACAAAATTATCAGCATAGACGTTACCACGGTTATCAATAGCCACAGTTCCTTTTCCATCATAATAGATGCCTTTAGAGTTCCAACGCATTCCGTAGTTACCGCCGTTTTCACTAGCAACGATATCTGTTGGATTTTCTCTATCGGGAAGGAATCTTATTACATCACGACCGCTGCCATTGATATATCCAAGCATGTCATCCCTAGTATCGTTAACATTCTTCTTCAATTCGTCCATCAATTGTTGTGTATCTTCATTGCTGGCTTTCAAATCAGAAACATCTTTATTTGTCTCGGTTAAATTGACGTTCGTTTCATTCAGGTTTGTGTTGGTTTCATCGACTTTGGTTTCAACGTTAGTTACTTTGTTTTCGGTACTGACGGTCTTGTCTGAGATACCAGTTCTAGCAATCGTGCCTAATTCTACTTCTGTGTATTCTCTGGCTAAGGCATCGTATTTGTAACTAATAATGCTGTCTTTAATATCAAAATCACTCACTTGAATATGGACAATATCAAGCGGTTTAACATCAACCAGTTTCTTGAACTGGCTGTATTCCTTGGTATCTCCCAAGTTCTTAAATTGAACTTTAATATTGATACTAGGCTTATCAGCTTCGTTCTTGCTGTATTCTTCTTTGGCCAAACTTCTTAGTTTCTCATAAGCTTGATCGACAGGGATGGCACCCTCTTGATTAAATTGAGAGTTAGAATTTTCAGCCTTGACGTCCTGATAGTTAACTGTTTTGATTTTGATATTTTTGTACTTATCAATTAGTGGACTGTCCACATATTTCTCAGGCAACATCAAGCCATCAAATCCAATCGGCATGATTCTAGTTGCCATCGGCTCCCAGTCAATTTGATATGTGTAGCCTGTTAGATTTTTGCCGTGAGTAATTTTGAATCCTCTATCCTCACCCATTGATTTGAGCATCTTCACGTCATAGCCATCGCGTGAGATAACACCACCCCAACGATTTAGGAATGTATTATCTTTAGATGTATCGAGCAATGCTT
Source organism: Companilactobacillus miaonis (assembly GCF_036913615.1). Taxonomy (NCBI): domain Bacteria; kingdom Bacillati; phylum Bacillota; class Bacilli; order Lactobacillales; family Lactobacillaceae; genus Companilactobacillus; species Companilactobacillus miaonis. The sequence goes on from NZ_JAYKTX010000006.1 coordinate 32,984, forward strand.
GGACTGGATTCATTCTGACCATTCGGCAATTTGCAACCTTATCAATGTCGGATGTAAACCTAAATTTCGTTGGATATTGAAAAGCCGCATTAAATCTGTCCATTAATGCGGTTCCAGTTGAATTAACGAAGTTAGAATCTTCAATCAAATTAGATGCTAGATCATAAAATAAGTGATAACACTCGACTTTTAAGAACCCGATTTGTTCGGTAACTTTATGGATTCGAAAAGGTTGCTCACCTAATGGCGTAGGAGCGACCACGATCATATCGCCTTTGATTATTCCGCTGTATTTCTCTTCGCTAAAATAATCAAAGTCAAAACTGTACATGCCGTTTTTAGTCCACTCTACAGAATTGTCTTTAATGCCACTATCTAAGACAGCAATACCATTAGTCTTGAACTGCTCTTCTGTGGCATCTTCGGGAAATAGTCTGATCATAGATATCTCTCCCTTACGTTAAATTTCACAGTGTCGAAGTCGCCACTAATTTTTATGTCATTTTGACCAGGCATTAATCGAGGAAAATCGCCAACCATCGACAAGCCTAAGTTCGTATTATCCTTATAAATTTCTTGAATTTCAGAGTCTATATAGGCGTTTTCTACGGTCAAGTTCAGTTCAATAGCTTGGTCATTAATCGTAACGACTCCCTCACCGCTGCCCATAATTTCGAGTTTCGGGAGGGAGTAGATAGTTCCACGATTGAAAATGATTCCATCTTTGACAATGGTTACCTCATCATTACCCACGTGATACTCGAATGGGTCACATACGAACGACACTTCGAACGATCCATACTCAGCGATTTCATTATCGATATCTCCAATCTCGACATACTTAACTTTGCGATAAACGATATCGTCATCGAATCTTATTTTTTTGCAGTTAAAAAGCCACGACTTTATATGTCGTAGCTTTTCTTTTACGTTGAAATCTTCCAACATATTGAATTTTACTTTTTGAGTTACATCCTTGATATATTTCAATCGGCTCAAACTTCCGTTTCTACCGTCTACATAATCGGATTCAAACTCATAATTTGGATTTGATAGAGCTGGTCGGTCTTCAACAGCTAGCAGCATGTCCGAATCGTAAACTCCATCAATTACCATGTGTAGTGTCATTTAATACCCCCTAACTCCAAAGCTTGATTTAGTACCTCGTTGACCAATCCAGTCGTCAGCACGTTCGAAAATTTTATCAATGTCGCTATCATTTCTAACGGTATTGTTGAAAGTCATTTGAATGTTCTGAACTACTGATTGCTTGGCTTTCTCATCGGTTGCTTGCGCAATCTGATTACCAATCACTGACAAGTTCTTGAAATTCAATGGCAAAATAGCCTCTGGACCAGCTTCGCCACCGCCTTGCAAGTTACCACCATTCATCCCAAAAATGGTTGGTGCCTTCATGATTCCACCAATAGCATTCCATTTTACAGATAGATGCGGTACTGACGGTGGTTTAAAACTGAATTTACCTTTTAAATAAAAGTGTGGTAATGGTGGCATACTAATTTTAGGAATCCTTAAATGCATTCCGGAAAAGAAGCCCTTGATGGCATTAACAATTCCCGAAATTTTGGACTTAGCCGATTGAATCGGATTTATCATTGCGTTCTTAACACCATTCCAAATCGAAGTTGTCACCGACTTCACATTGTTCCATGCGTTCGAAACTACCGATTTAACAGCATTTACAACATTTGAAACTGTTGATTTAATTCCATTCCATATGCTTGATGTTACTGACTTGATGGCATTAAATACGCTCGATGTTACTGACTTCACAGCGTTCCAACCGGCGGTAACAGCGGATTTAATTGCATTCAAAACTGAAGTTACGACTGACTTAATTCCGTTCCAAACATTTGTGATAACTGATTTAATAGCATTCCAAACCGAACTTGTAACCGATTTAATGGCATTCCAAGTCGAAGTAAAGAAGTTAGATAAAGCCGTGAATACGGATTTGGCAACTGAAACTATTGAGTTCCACAAACCCGATAGGAACGAGCTTATAGATTGCCATACCGATTGAGCTACTGTGGAAATTGTTTGCCACAAGTTACTAAAGAATGTGGCTATTGGTTGCCAGATTGGAGCTGTTAGCGCAACAATCGCCTGCCAGGTCCATTGGAGCCAAGAGCTTATAAACGTCCACACACCTTGGATAACAGACTGGATAGTCATAAAAATCACAGTAAATACGTTGGATAAAGTTCCCCAAATCGTTGATGCCACAGTGACTACATTCGTCCACAATGTTGTTAAGAATGTGACTATTCCCGTCCACACGCTTGAAACGGTGGTAGAAATACTTTGCCAAATCGAACTAAAGAATGCACCTAAACTAGAAAATATAGCAGATGCACCTTGAACTATCGAATTCCATACATTCGTTAATGTGGTAACTATCGAATTCCAGACCTCTTCAGTTTTCGCTTTTATTTGATCCCAATGAGTAACTATATATAGTACAAGAACAGCTATGATTGCGATTATCGCACCTATGCCTCCAGTCATTAAAGCTGTTGCTAATTTTACGCCTTTTAACGCATTTGTTATTGCACCTATAGCACTAACAACCGAACCAATTGTTACCAAAAGTGGACCTATTGCTGCTGCAATTGCAGTAAGTGCCACTACAAATTTCTGTGTTTCAGGACTTGCATTACTGAATGCTTTCGCCACGTTTTCAAGAACCTTAAATACGGGTTGTAAAGTATCAAGCACATTGCTTAGTGCGTCCATCAGTGGACCACCAAACTCGATACCTAAATCAGTAACTTTATTCTTAACAATCTTTAGTTTTGAGCTGAAAGTTGAGTATCTCTTTTCGGCTTCCTGTGTTAAAGCTGAGTTCTCTTTCCAGCCATCACCAGATATCTTAAGTGCTTTTGATAATGTATCTCCGGCACCTGAAAGACGTAGCATAGTATCAATTTCTTGCGTGGAATTGATACCCATATCCTTAAGCATGGAAGTTACATCTTTACCACTTGCTTTTGCTTTTCCAAGTCCTTTAACAAATTCGACAATGGCACCCGAGGCATCATCTTTCCAGTGCTTCTTGAATTCGGATGAGGACATGCCAGAAACTTTGGCGAACTTGTCTAGTGAATCGCCACCACTAGCAACAGATGTATTAATCTTTTGCATAACACGTGACATGGCACCACCACCAGCCTCTGCTTGAATACCTACAGATGACATAGCAGCTGCTAAACCTGTGATTTGTGATTCAGTCAAACCAACCTGATGACCAGTACCAGCTAAACGAAGTGACATGTCCACGATATCCGATTCTGTGGTAGCCATGTTATTACCTAAGTTAACAATCGATGAGCCTAAACGATCAAAGTTCTTTTGTGGCATACCCGTGATATTAGCCAACTTAGCTAATGCAGTAGCGGCATCTTCTGATGACATGTTAGTTGCTTGTCCCATGTCAATCATAGTTTTGGTAAAGCTTAAGACGTTAGGTGTCTTAATTCCTAATTGCCCAGCAGCTTCCGCTACGTGTGAAATCTCGGTAGTGGTAGCCGGAATAGTCTTAGCCATGCTACGAATGCCGTTCTCTAAGTCCTTGTATGAAACTTTGACTTTGCCGTTTGAATCCTTGACCTCATCAACTGTCTTCTTAACGCCAGTGAATGCACTATCGAAGTCACTAGCTGCTTTAACTGATGCAGCAACACCGGCTACAATTGGAGCAGTGACACCGACAGTCATACCACGACCGACAGATTTCAACTTGTCGCCTGCACTAGTCATGGCATTACCGAAGTTCTTCATTTTGTTAGTTGAGTCGGCATAGGAATTAGCAAACTCCTGGTTAGCTTTCTTAGCATCAAGCAACTTCCCGTTTAACTCTTGAACTTCTTGAGAATTCTCGCCGTATTCCTTCTTAGCGAGAGAGAGTTGTTTCTCTAAGTTCTTGACCTGCTCAGCAGTTGCCTTTTCTTGTTTGGCATAATATTGCTTGGCCAGCCTTGCTTTATCACTAGCTTTGGCGTTATTGCCAAGCTGAGCAACTTCTAACTGGTATTCCTTAGTTAAATTCCTGGATGAGGACTCAAGCGTTTTCTGTTCTGATGCCAGTGACTTTAAAGCGGCTTGTCTTTTTTGAGATGCTTGAGCCGCTTCGCTTTCCGCTGTTTTAGCTTCTTTCAACTTGGCATTAGTTGATTGAATACGATTTTTTAGCGATTCTTCTTGTTTCTCAGCAGTTAAAAGCTTGTTAGTCCAAATACGAGTTTCTTCTGAATTCTCGCCAGTCACGCGCTTTACATTTTCTAATGCTTCGGCTGTAATCTGTGTCTTATTCTTTGCAAGCTCGTACTGACTATTTAGCTTTGTCAAACTGGCATTTAACTTCTCGGATTCGGATGAGGTGTTTCTCATCTGTTCTTTTTGCAATGCGAATTCTTTGTTTAAAGAAGTCATAGCGTTGCTATTTTCTTTAATAGCTGATTTGAACTGCTGATTAATTACTTTATATTCAAGTTGAATCTCTTTACTTGCCCTTAGATGACCTCCTTTTTATTTTATGAATTCAAATAATTTTCAATTGCGATCTTATTAATTGTTAGTTTTGTCAAACTATCGATATTCCAGTATTCCGCAACGACAGGATCTAACCCTATAAAAAAAACGTAGAAGCTATATAGGTCTTCTACGTTTTCTATTACTAGTTTTGGTGTCTTTTTCTCTTGTCCTTGCGACTTCCTTTTTTTGTTGAACGTTTAAAACTGCTTGCCAGTTTATTATCGCTTTCGGCTACATCACCAATCATGTCCACAAGAATCTTGCCAAACAATTCAAAGTTAAGGTCTAGCTTATCTTCAAATTGTTCTTGTGTCATTGTTGTCCCAGGGTTGCCATTCACATAAGCAAGCCAAGCAGCATTGATAAGATAAGGTTCCATCTTGTCCGGTTCCTTATCAGCACCAACAAATGCTTGCAGTAATGATTTAGGAAGCAAACCTTTTGATTGGAATTCTCTCAATGCGTGGACTGAGATTTTTGGTTTAACTTTGACAGTTTCGCCATCGTTCAAAGTAATTTGTGTAATCATCTTAAGACTCCTCTACTATTCAACTGTACCTTCATCTGTGGAAGTTTCTTGGACTAATTCTGGTGTGAAATCTGTTAACCACTTATCAGCAACATCAGGTTCAACTTCGCTCTTAAGTGCTTCATAGAAGAACTTGCTATTGACATCTTTCATGGCAATGAATTCTTGTTCGACTTCAGCGATTTCTTCACCACCGTTTTCAAGCTCCCATTTCATACCACCAGAGAATTGCATATTTGGAAATGCTCTAAGCATTGTCATTTCCTCATCAAGGTCTAATACATCAAATGACATAATTCCACGACCTTGACGTGAATCAGTACCATAAGCGAATACACCTTTCTTCAAGCCTTTTGTATTAAGTCCCCAAGCTTTTCTAAGGTTTTCAACTGGCATATGTCCAGTTAATTTACATTTTAGTTGTGTAGGAATATCCACAGAACGAACTGTATCGCCTTCACATTTCTTAATTACTGTCTTTAATGTAGTTTCAATTTCAAGCTTTCCTGTACACCCTAACTTCACTGAGGGAGTGACATAAGCACCATTTTCAAACCATTTAATACCGGCATCTGTAACTTTGTATTCGTCAAACGTTGTAAATTCTTCAGCCATATATATTTCTCCTTTATAATTTCATTGCGTCTTCTAACGCTTCCATAACTTTTCTAAAAATTGGATTTGAAGCAGCTTCCCCACCTTGTTCAAAGAACCTTTGATCAATAAGGTTATGTGGTCCAATACCATCATTAGGGAATACAAGGTAACCAAAACTACCTTTGTTCTTCGCCGCTCCACCACGTGCATAGACTCTAAATCCTAAATTCATCATGTCTGATTTAAGTGGATTAGAGTTCTTAGCATGTTTTTTGTTTCGATTAGACATAGGCATAAACTTAACGATTTGTTGAATCGCTTGTTTAGCACCGTATGTATGTAGAACTTTATTAACGGCATCTTCGGCACGATCTGGAACCTTAGCCATTTCGTTTTGAATGGCTTTCGAGCTGTCATAGTTTAAAAAGAATTCAGCCATTACCAGTCACCTGCTTTAATCACATGAACGAAGTTCAAAGTAATCATCTTGGCATCTTCGTTTGTATCAGTGAATTTACCGTCATCAATCTCTGAGCCTGTGAATCTAAGGCGTGCCTTAGTCAGCTTGTCTGCAAGCTGTAAAACATCGACTTGAGAGTTGTTGCGAGTAATAAAAGACAGAACGAACTTTTGTAAAAATTGATTATGATTCTCCTGGGCTGGTGTAATCTCACCGTCTTTTGAATAAATAAAAAACGATTTGTTAGCCGTAATTTCATCCTTTTCAATTGACGTATCAAACAGTGGATAATCTTCTCCGTTCATGATTTCGATGAACTTATCGAGCTTTAAAGAATCTTTAAACTTCATTCAATACACCTTCTTTAGTGAGATACCAAAACATATGTTTCCTATCGGTTGATAAGTCGATATATTCAATCTCGTAGTAATTGCCGTTAATAACAGCTTTGTGAATCTGCTTATCGATGCCTGGAACATAATAAGTTTCAACTTTTAAATTGGATGACTGATCTTTACCACTGCTAAAAATATCCTCATCCTGTTGTCGAATTTGTTTGTAATTAAAAAAGAGAAAGCCTGATTCATTTAATTCAAACCCGATTTTCTCTTTAAATTCATTACGTTTAGTTTTAATAGTTCCATATCTTAAAACTCCGTCAGTATAGTTAGTCAGTCGTCTTTTCATCAATAGACCTCCTAGCTACCCCGTTAACGATTTGTAAATGTAGGATGTCACTTTGATAGTCCACAGGAAACATCTGTCTGTAGCCTTCCCAGTAGTAGCGACAGTAGTTCATTAGTAAATCATTAGCGACTATCGATGCTTCTGATTCGCCAGCAAAGTCGATTGGTCCTGCTCTACTGGTGATGAATGCCATGCCACGTTTGATAGCTTTTTTCAAACTGTTGTCACGTTCGTTAAAAGAAATTTGAAGCTCACTTTTAACTTGTGTTAGCAGCTCATCACTAACTTCATATTTCATTTATTAACCTCTATTCTGTAGGTACTAATGCTAATAGGTCGTCTTTAGTAGTCTTGCCGGTGTAATCAATTTTTTGATTATCTAACCAAGCTTTAATTTCGGCTACTGTTTGTTTAGCTGTTGGCTTAACAGTTCCAGCCGTATCAAAGGCGCCATCATTCTCAGACGGCGTTTCTATTTTGACTCTTCACTGTCAGCGGCTTCACTTACATCGTCAATCTTGCCGGCTCTCTTAACGTCAGGAGCGCCTTCAAGTTCAGGAATAGTTGCACCTTCCATACCAGAGATGTCAGCCACGAAGAATGCGTTTTGATTCTTAGCAACACCCATACCGAAGAATTTAGCAATGTATAAGTCCATGTCTTCGATTGCTAGTGTTTGATCATATTCCTTAAGTTCCACGGCACCAGATACGCCCAGAATGTAGTTCTTAGTGAAACCGAACACGATTTTATCTTCTGGAACGGCATAAGATTGGATGATAGTATCGCCAGTTGGCAATGCAATTAAGTGCCAGTTGTTGTCAGCGTCGTTAACAGCTAGTTGTGGGAACAACTTAGCCCAGTAGGACATAGGGTTAACGATGGCACTGATTGGACCATTAGCAGTCTTAGCTTTAGTCAAAGCTGCGTGGATTCCAGCTAATGACAATGGTTTCAAATCATTCAATTTAATAGCTGGTTTGTCAGGATATACACCATCAGTAGAACCAGAAAGCTTCTTAGTCATACCGATTGGTTGCAAGTTACCATCACCAGAAACAACAGCAGTTTCAAGTGTTGCACTCATAGTTTCTTCTAAGAATGTGATTACATATTGTGCCAAATATGATGGGCCTAATTTAAAGAAACCTTTTGGAACTGCCATGAATCCAGATAGCTTGCTTGATTCTAATGACAATGGCTTGAAACCATCTTCGACGATTTGTTTGATATCGTCTGGAACCTTACCCCAGAAGGCAGTCTTCTTAGTTGGATCAGCGTAGATAAGTTTCATCAAAGCTGTAACCGGTTGAGTATCAATAGCGGCAAGCAGTGGGTGTTCTTCTGTAATACGTGATAGAACATCTTCAATGACTGTTTCGGGTAGGACTTCATCTAAGTTTTCGAATGATTGTTTCTTAGCTGCGTCAGCAAAGAACTTTCTTTCGGATGACGTCATCGGTCTACGAATTCCACGAGCTTCAAGTACCTTTTCATCATTCATTTCAGTATTCATTTCTTTAACTTGCTTGAATGCGTCAGCACTGATTGTGTCTTGGAGTGATTGAGCAAAGTTACCAAATGCCTCTTCTTGAGCCTTTTCGTCTCCATCACGCAAGGCATTAAACATAGCCACTCGTGAGTCTTTTAGTTTTTCATTATCTAAATCTAAATTTTTCATTTATTAATTTCCTTCTTTCGCAATTAAATTAGCTAATCTATCAGCTAAGTTTGTTGATTTATTGATTGGTTCTTTAACCGGTTCGGGATTGTTAGCATTAGCAACAATCTTGTTATCTCCGTATTTAGCGAATAATGAGGATTTGATATTATCTTGTTCCTTGTCCTCGTCTTTATCGTCAGAGTAATCAAGAATCTTGTCCGCAAACCCGAATGCTACTGCCTCGTCAGCATTTAAGAATGTTTCAGCATCTAGCAAGTCAGTAAGCTCTTGGCTAGTTCCTTTAAATCGGCTTTCATAAGATGCAATCAAAGAATTATCCATCTTATTAAGCATTTTGATGACTTGTTCAAAGTCTTGAACGTTTCCGTACTCAAATGTTGCAGCATGATGGACCATCATTTGTGCATTTTTTGGCATAAAAATAGTGTCGCCTGCCATAGCTATGACGGATGCGGCACTAGCTGCTAACGCATCAATATAAACATTGATTGTTTTATCCGATTGTTTTAAAGCGTTGTAAATTCCAATACCTTCAAAGGCATCTCCACCGGTTGAATTGATGTGGACATCTAACGTGTCGCCTTCAATTTCGTCTAGCGATTTGGTAACACTTTTAGTAGTAATATCCTGAGCATCGCTGTCCCAGAATGATGCTGATGAACCAATAAATCCATACAAGTTCATTCTCGCTGGCTTGTCGTCAGTAGCATCAACTACATTAAATACTGTTTTTATTTTCTTCATGTTCTCCATCTCCATTGTCATTCTCACCACCCTTCAAATTGTCATTGTCCTGATCTTCCACAAGGCTGTAATTTTTGCTAATCACGTGTTTGTCCGCCCAGTCCTCATCGATTGGTTCATAATCCATGAAATCCAAAATATCATTGATTGACCAGACACCAATACGACTGATTAACTCAGCTGAATTAGCAATCTTAGTTAGATCGTAGTTTCGAATCTTATCAGTTCTGATTTTGCAGTACGTGTGTTTGATAACGTTATTTTTGCCAAACATCTTGCGATTAATTTCATCTTCAATTTGTTCAGCTATCGGATTAATACAAAACGAAATAAAGTTATCGGTCATACCGTCAATGTCGGCTGTATCGCCCTTCAATAAGCCTCGTGGAATCATAAAGGCATCTGCTGACATATCCACGATATCGCTGACCATTGCTGAAATATCTCTAGTAGTCTTATTAGCAGCACTCCCGGATGACTTACTATTACCGGTAGCGTTCAAATCATTCAAAGTTAATCCAGATTCGAGTGGAGTAACTGAATCCTTATCACTAAACACGCCCCTCAATCTTTCTCCGAATAAGTCATCAATGACTGTATCGTATTCAGTTAATGGGATACCGCTCTCATCAGTCACTTGATTACCATTTTCGTCAACAACTGGACGTGACTTTAATTGGTCAAATGTTGAATCAATATTCAATGCGTACTTAATAGCGTTGCTACGGTTATAGTTTTTAATTGCACCGTTCAACAGTGATCCATACTGTTCGAATATTCCGTCAAATAAAGATTTAACTTTAGAATTATTGAGTTTTAAATGGAGCACTTCACTTTCAATAAAACTAGTGTTCATTGAATAATTGCTAATCATGATGTTTGAATACACATTCGGTTTAAAAGCAAATTCGTGAATAATAAAGTCATCAGCAACTAGCAATTCGCCTGTAACTCTTGATTGAATAATTAAAGCTCCATCTTCATTCATAACCATTTGATAGATAACCTTGTTCCAAAAATCAGCAGCGTTCTGATTTTGATTAGGTTCAACGTTCAATTGGTACCATGTATCTCCCTGGAATTTCTCGCCTTTTTTCAATGTTTGAAAGTCACATTTAGTTAAGGCGTTAGATATCCGATTGATACATAGCTGAATCGCATATAACTTAAAAGCAGTATTAGTAGTTGAGGACTGAATATAATTCTCAAACAACTGATACTGCTTTTTTCTTAGCTCTTTAGCTTGTTCTGATTCTGTGACTCTTACCGGTTCGTTACTTTTAAAAATATTAAGAAATCCCAACCGCTCACCTCCTTTCTAGTAAGTGTGTGTTCTCAAAGTTCTGTGATATGTCGCAACTGGAATATCTAGCAATTCTCTAAATTGGAAAGCATTCAGGAAAGCAAAAAAGCCATCAGTCTTTCGCAACTTAGGCTCAATTTTTTTGTATTCAATATTCCCACGCTCATCACGATCTTTATAAACGTTATTTGTATACCAACGCATCATGAAATCATCGTCTGTATATACGAGCTTGTGATAGGCGAATAAATCATCGATGGTATTCTCTAGTTCTGTATGTGTCTTGATACCCGTTCTAGCTTGTAGCAAGTCATCAAAACCGTTATTTTTGAATTCCTGTTCCAGGTAATTACGTCTAAAAGTATCGGCTGCAACGCCTTTAATGTCGTATTTCTTGGCTTGTTCTAAAATCCAATCAACAACATATTTAGGTTGGTTGGTTTCATCGTCGATAATTTTAATTAATCCGCGTTCTTTCGCGACATCTAAAGGAACTTTGTACTTTCTATGTTGCAACGCTTTGTAATTGATGAGCGAATGATGTTTCCAGTAATACTTATCATCGATTTTGAATAGTAATCCAATTCCGCAAAAGTCCATTGTGTCCGAGAAATCAATTCCGACCACGCAGCTTCTACCAAGCAGCGAGGGAGTGGGTTGGTTAGTAGCCTTGATATCTTCCCACTTAGCAACTGGGGATTGTGCTTTAGTTGCTGGAATATTCATCCGCTTAGTCATAAATTCGATACGAGCTTGGTCACGATCATGAGCTTTCTCGAATTCTGATTCCATTTCATGTTTTAGATTTGGAAAGTAAATCAATGATGGATTAGCCTTCTCCCACATTTGCTCGTCTTCCCACTCATTGGGACTATCTAGCTTACAAATAAACGGAAACATTCGACGTTTAGGTCTCTCACCAGCTAAGACCATCTTGCTTTCTTCCTTTAGATTATCCAAGAAACCCTCGCGGTTATATCCGTCTGTGGTCATATAGAAACGCCGTGGGAGTGGTTTCTTACCTAATCCAGATGTGAATACGTTAATAGTTTCTTCGTTCTTGTAAGCGTGAATTTCATCGAAAAATACTGCACCAGGTCTGCCACCATCTTTTGTGTTGGCATTGCTTGTGCGGTATCTAATTTTAGAATTAGTTTTCTTGTATCGAATCAATTTCTTAGTCCATTGAAAGTATTTCTTATAATATTTCTCTTTACTATCAAGTAAATCGTGAATTTCGTTGAATGAAGTAGTGGCTTGCTCTTCTGATGTGGCTACAATATCAATATCATAATCTCTGATTCCTTGTTTACTAGCTAGTAGCCACTCTTCAGCTGACATGAAACCAGTCTTACCACCTCCACGACCTAAGAGAACTAAGAACTCGTCAAACATCAAACTGCCATCGTCGTAGAAGGCTCCATGGACAAAAGCCAGGATGAATTTCTCCCAGGGTAGCAACTTCCACACGAAGTGCTTTTGGATATTTTCCAAAGCCTTATCTATTAAGTCGGTTCTTAATACGGCGTGCGGATCGTTTAACTTATCGATTAGAAAGTGCATCAATTGAACTTGTTCTTTACAAGCGATGATTTTCCCAGATAAAACACCATTCATATACTCATCAATTGCTGGATGATATTTAACTTTAGAAATCGTCATCGTCTTCAACTTCGCCTTCAATCGTTTCAATATGCAACTGTTGTAGAATCTTAAGCATTTGAGCGTTAACTTTAACTAATTCAGCGATAGAATCATTCTTCTTGTATCCGTGAGACTTCTCGCCATTTCGCCACTCGATACTTACACCACGAGCAGAAATATCAAGAATTAACTTGTTCTTGATTTCGTAAAAACTCACATAATCGTTAACTAAATCTTCAAATTGCGGTGTATCGGCGCCCATGGTCTTCAATTGCTTTAATAGTGATTCCTTTAGGTTCTTGGCTGTTATCGTCTTCTTTCTTGCCATATTTTTGTAAAACCCCCTCTCATGTAAGAATTGATATTTTTGTTGAGTCTTCATCCTTCCCCGTTGTTCGGTTCCCTAAGGGATTGTCCATTTGGTTTGACCGGGGGGATTACTCACCAGCGTTCTTTGTTTTCGAATTTATCTTTATGAAATTGTTCCAGCTTTTCTGGATGTTCCGTATTATGGTGTACCCTGCATATAGTCTCAGTATTATTTAAATTTAATGCTTGCGTTGGATAGTCTCTAACATGTTTGATGTGGTGCACAGTAGTAGCATGAGTATGCTTGCCTTGTGACTTGCATACCTGACACTCGTAGTGGTCTAGCTTGAGTCGCTTGGCTCTGACCTTGCGCCATTCATTCGTGTGATAGAACTTAATCACATCATCATTAGCTATCCAATCTCTTAGCTTATGTAGCATGCTATCAGTCATTAGATTCATAGCTACTTACCACCACGTTCAGGCATGTCCTTAACGTATTGTTTGGCCCATACATTAATTAGCTCCGTTACTGAGTCAATGCTTAACTTAGTTGGATCAATACCTAAGTCCTTTAATTGTTGTGCATTGTGTGGCATCTGCATCATGTTACGCATAAGTGATACGAACAATGCGGCAGCCTCTTCATTAGATACCTGATTCATTGTGAATGAATCTAAGAAAGCCTGTTGTATCTCATCAAGGCTCATCTTATTCTCATCGAGATATTCCTTGATATGTTTCTTTTGAAATCTATTCATATGACACACCTCCAATTTATTTCGGTTGCTGGAATCGAACCAGCTTTCTTAGCTAAGGGAACTAATGAGATACCAACCTTCCAACCGATGAATCTATAAGCTAATGATTACTAATACTGCCAGCCACCACGAGGATGAGAGTGAGAATGGATAGAAACCCTAAGTCTGTTTTAGTTGTATTGCTATCATTGTTATTCATTATTTATCCTCCAAAATAAAAAGACCACATCGTTTGATGTGATCTCTAATTATTTATCTTTAAAGTATTTAGTAATTAATATCGATATTATTATATGTTGTAATAAAAACAGCTAGCAAATAGGCAAATATTTATTATGCAGGAACATCAAATGTTGATTTACAACTAGAACATTTATAATAATGTCTTGAAGTTCCATCTGGGGTTAATCTAACAAGATTGTTTTTGCTTCCATAACAACCGGGACAATATGGTCCGTCATCATTGACATATACATATCCATTTTTACCAAATGTTACTTGTTTTGCAATATCTTTTTCTTTCTTTAATGTAGCAACATCATGAACTAATTCGATGTTTTCATTATATAAATCCATTACTTGTCCTTGAAGTTCAATAATTGAAGAATTCAATTCTGAATCATTGATTTTCTTTGCAATTTTTGAAATGTCTTTAAGCATATTAGATATCTCCGAGTATACTACCATTAATTTCCTCCTGAAAAGTTTCTCAAGAAGATTATATAAAAACACCATCGATTAAGATAGTGTTTTCTAGTAAACATAGGCTTTCTCCACCTATATATTATTTTGGAACCATAGCCAGACATGGAATCGAACCATGCACCCCGTTTTTACAGCGTTACCCTTTGCGCCACCGACTACCGTTGTTGTTTTCAGATAAACAAGTTGTTTTGATTGTTTTCCGACAATCAATGTTTCGAATAGGAGTCGAACCTATAACCTGTGGTACTTCACACCACCACTCTACCAGTTGAGCTATCGAAACATGTGGCTGGCTTTATCATCACCAGCCATTTATGAGGATTTTTGTATCGAAATTTAACAATATTTTGCGTGTTTCCACACAATATAGATGCCAGGAGTCGAACCTAGACTGATAAGAGCACGACGTTATTAGTATTGTCGTTTTACATTGTTTAACCTCTGTCAGTGTCACCGTGACCATCTATACTTAGCGTTAGGTTTCCGTAGCCTAATACTAAATGTCGTTTAAAAAGTTTGATTAAAGGGACATTATTTATTATTTGAATGACTGGTATCTCTATCAATCATCCATGTTACTAATTTAACTCTAAAATAGGGTCTGTGCGTACGCAATTAGTACGGTTTAATAGGGATCATATAGTCCCATTTCTTTTGCAATTCTTCTAATCAATTTAGACTTCTTTTGAAATGCTTGAGTACGTCTGCAATATATTAGCTTGTCTTCAATCAATCCATCCATTTGATACTTTGGATGTTCTTTAAAATAAAGTTCTCTAGCAATGATATTAGTATCCGTGTCACTGTCTAATAGACTAGCTTCTACAGCTTTCTTCTCACGCTCTAACGCTTTAAGTTCCTTGTCTTCATCGATAGTAATAATCATTTGTTCTTGTGGTCGTGAGACTTTAGATGACTTACCACCGCCTACATTCTCATCGTCAGGCTTAATAGGATACATCAGTTCTTGTCTACGATCATTAATGTATTTATCCATTTTGGGATAATCTCGTAAAATTTCTTCAACACGTTTTTTTGTTCCTGGTCTAATAATGCTCACTCCCTTGTCATTCAATAACCTTCACTGGAAAGTCCAGCTTTTCAGCTTGGACATCACTTTCAAATATTTCGTTGTTTTTAACTCGCAAATAATGATTAACTGCCTCATATGAATCAAACTCTTTGATTTCTTCTGAGCCATCTGGTGCTACAATATTAAACTTCATTCAGCGTTAGCCTCCAATTTTCTCCCACATACTGGACAATAATGAATTTCAAAAAAGCCTTCGTCGTCGCCGCCTACCGATAGGTAGTATTTTCCTTCGTATAAAACACCATTTTCTGCATCAACTTCTTCATGCGTTGTTGTACATTTTAGCAAATTGGCTCCACTCCATCGATTATTAAACCCTAATGTTGATTCATAATCATCGTTATAATCCTTTATTTTAAAATCACAATATTTACATTCTTTCATTTAATCTCCTCCCACATTCAGGACATTCATCGCACTTAATAATCGTTCCAATTCTTTCAGAGTAATGAGGCATGATTCCCCACCAATCGAATATCGTTAAAGGCGGCATCAGTCTATCGCCGTTTTTTAAAACTTTGAAAGGGTAATGGCAATACTTACAATCATTTGCAAGCTCTTTCTTGTCTGAATAATTCATTTTTCCACCTCACTAATTTTTGGTTTCTGCATTTTACTGATTTTTTGAGTTGACTTGATTTCATTAGTCTTCCTCCCAAACGACAGGTGTGATAGTTTTATCGAAAGCATCAACGGGGGCTAATATACTTGCACGTTGAATAACTTCATCAACCTGCCAATCATCAATATCAAACTGATCTAAGAGTTCTTCAACATCTTCTTCACTAATACCTATTGTCATCTCGTCGCGGATATTACAACGGCTATTTAGTATTGATTTCATTGGAATTGGTGCTAATTTTTTTGCTTTCATATTTTTATCCTCCAATTTAATCGATTTCTACAAGTCGGTATCTAATTCTGTGGTTTCTCTTCTTATATTCATTAGTTCTAAAGCTTTTAAGACTGCTGACTGAAATTCCTGTCAATGCTGAAATTTCTTTCATCGTTCCACGCATTTGATAATCACCATTTTTATAAAACACATATCTACAAGTTTTGGAGTCAGACTTATTTTTCAACCAATTCGAATCATCGAGCACTCCTTTATAAATCAATTTAGAAATCTTATAAGGCTTAGTGTTGAGAAATTCAGCGATGTCTTGTTTGTAAAGTCCTTTATCAAGCATCTTTTGAGCAGCGTCTACATCAAAATCAACCTCGATATTTTCGAATGGATCAACACCGTGATTTAGAAATTTTCTAGCTTTAACTAGTCGTTTATCATTGATAGGCGTTTGTTTGATACTTCCAAATTCAGCTTCACACTCCGCAACTAGCGGTACTATACTTGTCATTATTCAGTTACCTCTTCTCTCTCGAATTGGTCGGGGTCCATTTCATCGGGTAGATATTTTAGGAACTGCTCTTCGGTAAGTGTTGTTGGTCTTTCTGAAATAATTGAAACATCGCATCCTGAAACACGCTTCAAGCTAAAATATAGTTTGTAAAAATCATCATTTTGAGCACCTTTTAAATAGAAACGGTATTTTTGTTCTTCTAATTCATAATTGTTGTTATAGATATTCACTATAATTTGAATTAATTTATCAAAATCGGACGAATGAGTATCCGCATTAAGTCCAACTGAATTCAGAACTTCCATTTCTTTAGAAGTTAAATCGCCATCAGCATATTCAAAATCAGTAATGATTTCTGCTAAGTATGTGGATGGTCTCCGTTTGTTAATGTATTTAACTAACTTTTTATATTTACTTTCTAATTTACGTTTCATAATTCTCTCCTATATATCATGATGTGTATTTGTGATACTTCGTAAAATTTTGATACTATTCGGTTTTATAAATTGTTAACAATGATGTTCACATTTACACTCTAACTTTTTTATTAAATTCTGTCTGCTAATTTTTCTGATTGATCCATCTTCAGCTCTATAATACATTTCTGCATTATTAGCGAATCTCCTTGATACGCTCAATTGATTTTGTATCAAATACTTCCTCCAATTTGTTTTCGATGTGTTCTGGATAGCGTTCGTCACTCCAGCTTTTAATATTGAATTCTTTTTCGACCTCTTCTGAATAAGGCATTATATTTATATCGCTAAAGCTTAATGCATCATTCTTAACGTTTTGTACGAAAAAGACGCCCTTACATTTTTCTCTTGATAAACTGTCAATTTGAATTACCGTTGCATTCATTCCACGAATTGCTAAATTAAAAAGTAAGAACGGTATCGCTCTATCTGATAGCTCTTCTAAAATATGATAATGTTCACTAGGTCTATAGTCCCAAGGCATTTGCTTTAAACACTTTTGATAATAATGATCAATCACGATTCCACCGGTTCCTGCGGCAGGTTCAAAATAATTATCGTCTTTTGTATTAACTAGTTTATTCATGATTGCTGAAACCGATTGAGGAGTAAAATCCTGTTTTTTCTTCTTTCGATCAGCCGCTTCATCTTGAAAATACATATGAAACCAGTCAAAACTCATATCCGTTTCATTTTTTAAGAACGATTTGAATAATTGAATACGTTTATCCTTATCCAACATCGTTGATAGCAACTTCTCTGGTGCCTTCCATGAATCATTCACACCAATTAATTCATTTATCTTTTCTGTCGTTAGCATCTATTTTTCTGACTTTCATTTTTAATCTCACAATATTAATACCAATTCCATTTAATTATGATTTAGTACACTTTTCAGCAACTTTATTTATTTTCGCTACATCTAATTTATACTTATTTGAAACCATATCCCACCAGCTCCTCATCGATTATTTTTAATGCATCTTCTGGGCTTCGTGCTATACCATGGATGATATGATCAGCCATTAATTGGTTATGAAACTGTATTTGATCTGGTCTAGGTCTTCCAGTTGGTGTCTTAACTTCGATATAAAATATCTTACCGTTAGAGATTTTGTATCCATGTAGATCTGGATAGCCAGGCGGCAATCCAGTTTGAAAGTATCGACCGTTTGGCAATCGAATACTACCAACGTTGGCTCTAAACACCTTGCAATGGTCTAAACTCACAGCAACACGGATATCGTTTTGAATTTCTTGCTCTCGTTTATTCATAATTATTAGGCACTACTAGGCACTAAGCTAGGCGTTAACTTTTCTTACTCTTTCAAGTGGTTAGCTCTCATTTAGGCATTAGGCACTAATTTTTCTTTACCCTATATATACCTAATAATATAAATATATATAACCTATACTACTTATTAGTGCCTTTAGTGCCTTATTATCTATATAAGCCTTGAAGCTCTAAGGGTAGAGACTAGGCACTAAGTTTATTTTTAGTGCCTATTAGTGTCTATTTAGTGTCCTTTCTATATCCTCGCTTTGGATTTTTTACGTATGTCCATCCAAATTTGTTATCCATCACATATTTGATTTTTTTAGCTAGTCTTCTGTTCTTAACTAAATTTGCTTCACCTAAGAACTTTGCTATTTGATTGCTGCTAACAAAATCATCAGGATATTTTTCAAGGAAGTATTCAATCTGCGTTTCTACTTCATCTACATACATGAAGTCTTCACGGTACTTAGCTAACTCTTGTTCTTGCTTGCGGCTTAATCCAAAATCAAAACCTTTTTGATAATAGCTAACGAATTCTCCCCACATTTGATTAATAATTTCATCAGTTAAATCTTCAAACGGTGATAATTGCTGATTATCTAAATCAACTTTGACAGGCAAGAATCTACGTTCACCAGTTCTATCTTTTAAATAAGTCATTTCATTGGTTGTTCTAGCCAAAACAAAATTTTTAGGATAACGGATTGATTTTTTACCATAAGGAGGTCTGAATTCTAACTCCTGGGCCGAAACAAATTTCTTTAAACTTTCAAAACTACTATTATTAGTTGCCGTCATTTCATCATCGTTAGCAATCAATGATCGCAGCATAACTCCGAAATTATCTTTATCTTTAAAATCGGAAAACTGGTCGGTATACCACTCACGTGCCATTTTTTTAAGGAATGTAGTTTTACCAGCTCCTTGCCCTCCTACTAAATCGAGTACGAAGTCGAACTTAGTTTCAGGTTCGTAAGCCTTAGCTACGGCACCAACGAAGAATATCTTAGTAATTAACGTAGTAATGTCTGATTTCTCTACTCCTAAATAGGTTGGTAAGAAATCAGCAACTCTATGTTTTCCATCCCACTGTGTGTATACGAAGTCGAAGTAATCAACTACTGGATTGTATCTACGCTTGCGGGCATCATTGACAACCGCCATTTGAAATAGATTTCGATTAAATAAAAGGTGGTAGTTGTCTTCGATATATCTCAGGATTGATGGATCATAGTCATCAAGCATTTGACCTTTATCAATCCTTAACTCTGGGACATCCTTAACCACTCCAATTTCATGAGTAAAGTCGTTGAATGCAAAGATATTTCTTAACATCTTGTCATGTTCCAGGATTAAACCAACGTTTTTTAAACTGTTAGTTTTAATGCTGCCTTTGTCATTCAATTCGAAATCTAAAGGCATTTGAACAACCTTGTTATTGTGTTGCATGTTTGAAAGTTTTCTCATGCTATTTTTCAATTTTGTTTCCAATATTTTTGATTGCCTCCCTTCTCCTAATTTCTTTTTGGACCATTGATTCAAACGTTCTGTTGAATTCTTTATCAGATAGTGATTTAGGTGTATTGCTATTAGCCTGTCTAGCAAGCTCGTATGCCGTTTCTACTTCTACATTGCGGAATAGTAAGCCACCTACAAAACTTGCTAAGGCGTTGTTTCTGCCACCTGTTTCGCCTAATCCGTTAACGATTGATTCAAATAATTCGGATGTAGCCGTTTTCTCCTCACTAAATTCATATTTGCCAGGATTATAGTTACTTTTTGAAACTGGCTTTTTATTAATCATTTCAATTAATTCAGGCTTAGGTGTCATAATTGGATTGTGATTCAACCACTTGTACTCTTTACCTTTACGTTCACTAGGTGCGATCATAAAATAATTATTAACGTGTGCTTTAACGTCAACGCCTGGTAGCCATTGAATGTGCTGAGTCATATCCATATCAGGGCGTTTAAAGTAAATTAATTGACGTCCACCGCTTGATGTTTCTTGCTCTAGGGTCGGAATGATTAGCCCTGGGTGATCCTGGTTAAATTTATCTAATGATGCGAATCCATCACTTCCATGAGCCGCTTTAGTATCAATGTCGATTACGAATATATCGATAGTCCTGATTGCTATTTGTGCATATGGGAATTGTTTCCAATAATGTTTAACCTCATCCACTGTTAAGGGTGGTTTATCTGCAAAGGTGATCAATGGTTTCTTATCTAACATAGGGAGGACACTTAAGCCTTTTTCGGCATAAGCAATCGCATAATTAACTAAATTTTTCATGTCCTTCCCTCCTCATAAATTGGGCATCCCACCCGTTCGGCATATTTGTGATACTGCACTTAATTCATTTTTTTAGAATGGACGTTCTCCATTGCTATCTAGTGGTGCTTGTGGTTGGTCGCCGAATGGCAAATCACTATCTTTAACTTCTGGTGCTTGAGCTGGATCAAATGGGTCTTCTTTAATTTCTTCAAATTCATATTCCTTGTATGGATATTGTGGGTTCTTCTTATTTTCACGAAGTGTTAAAGTCATTTTGAATTGTTTACCGACTGCTTTATTAAATTCGTGTACCATGATCTGCATATTGTCCCAAGCATCGTCAGAAATAGCTACACCCAAAACTGCTGCTAAACGCGCTATGGTTTTGATGTTTCTATCAATTACAAAATCGGGTAAAGGTTTACCTGTTGAAGTGACTTCATCTAAACTAATGTTGATGAATTCGATACGTCCTGTGTTGTCACCTTCAATAACTTGGGTTTTCATGCTTAGTTGTCCGTAATCGGTTTCTTGCACATTTTCAACTGCCATATGATAATCTCCGGCTGGTAGTCCTTCATACCCGTTGATATCATCCTTTGTTGCATCAAAATTACTCATTACGTTTTTAGCTCTATCTCTTAAACTCATTACTTATTACCATCCTTATTAGTTGTTGTATTAGCTGGCACATCTTTAACTAATGCACCAGGTATTGCCATTAGAATTCTTAAAATTTGTGGATCATCAATTTCAGACTGTTTATACTTTCGTCTAATGTCTGTGACTGTTCGGATATAGCTCTTTCCTAAATGTTGAGTTCTAATAACTAAGTCACAGTTACCATTTACGACGTTATAGTATTTCTGTTTAAGTGCTGGTACTGGAATTAGATTTTGATTCTCATCTGTCTTCATATCTTCACGACTGATATAGATGATGTTCATTGGCAAAGCCTTTAGATTCATAACCATTTCTGAAAGCATGGAGTTGAAAATTGCATAACCTTTTCCATAGCCAATATCAGAAAGTGATTTAACATTGTTTTCCATACAGATTGCTTGTTCTAACAGAACCGTGATATCTTCAATTACATCGATTACAACTGTCTTAAAAGTGTTCTGTTCAGTTCTTAAAGCCAAAATGTATTTATCCAAAATGTCTATAACTGATGTGGTTAATTTCCCTTTTGTATCAACATAATTCTTTAATGCGATCGTAGGACGTGTACCAGAATTCTTTTCATTTCCATCGGTACTGAATACGATTGAATCAGGAAACGCTGATGCCAGATAACTTTTACCGCTCATTGTTGCTCCCCAGATAAAGAAGTTTCTCGGGGTGTTGTGCGGTTGATGCGGTTTGTTTTCGGGTAGAATACTCATTCTAAAAGCCCCCTAGTTGCATAATCAGTTAGTACCTTTAATAATTCTGCTTGATTCTTTCCAACACCATTGAACATCGTGTTAACACGGCATTGGAGAATCAATGATACTTTAGCGATAGGGTTTGGATAACCACCTGGTTTGTAAATCCACAGCTGTTGATTTGGCTTTTCAGGGTTACTTGACCCAAATGCGGTATCATAACCAAGGTTTTCAATATCCCTGATTAAAATCTCTGTACTTCTCATCATTTTATGAAACCTCTCTTTTTCGAATAGAAGTAAACCCATCCAGGTTTATATTGTTTAAACTTGGCATATGCTTTTACCTCTTCATAATTTTGTAATTCACTGATTTTCTTATCAGCTACTTTGGCAGCTAGACCACCGTTCATAATCATGTGTGCTTTTCGAAGTCGTTCTTCTTTAACTTTTTCAAGCTTGGCGTCCTCAACTACTTCTAATTCTTTTTCTTCTACTAAATCAGCACCACAGAACGGACAATTGTCGCCCTTGCGGTAGAAGGCTGCAAAACATTCAGGACATGTCGTTACCGGCTTAATTTCATCCCTGGAGTGATTAGACTTTTCTTTTTTATTTCCTTCCAATTTCCAGTTATGTGGTTCAGTCGGTAGTCCAAATCGATTAACATTTCCAACATGGTCAATAATAATTGCTGTTTTACCTTTTCTTGGATTCATACACCGCATCGCGAATTGAAGAAACAGCGATAACGACTGTGTAGGGCGCAGCATAATTACCACATCCACATTCGGTAGATCTAAGCCTTCTGTGAAAAGTTCAGCGTTGGTTACTACTTGAATTTTTCCATTTCGGTAATCATTAATAATTGAATCCCGTTCATCTTTAGGTGTCTTACCACTTACTGCTCTTGCTACTACTCCATTGGTGTTTAATTCACTTGCTAATCGTTCAGCACTAGCCACGTTGTATGTATAAGCGATGGCCTGTTTGTTTCCACCTAACTTCTTAAACGTATTGACGGCATTGCCATAAACCTTAGGTTTGAATGCTTCCTCAATAGATTTTTCATCAAACTCACCATTTCTCTTGGTTTTAAGCTGTGAAACGTCTAATTGAACTGGGGCGTAGTAATCTACTGGTGCTAGGAAGCCATCCTTGATCAATTGTTTTATTGAGTTCCCTAGTATTAAATCATCTGCTACTTCTTCAAACCCTTCGCCGTTTAAGCGATATGGTGTTGCTGTGAACAATAATTTAAGCGCGTTAGGAAAGTTATCAAGTATTCGTCTATAGCTCTTAGCGAGCGCATGGTGTGCTTCATCGATAAAGATTATTGATGGTGATTTTAATGCGTCAACGTGCCTTGTTATGGTTTGAACCATTCCTATTTTCGCAAGCGACATGTCAACGCCCTGTTGTTTAAAAGTTCTAACAACCTGGTCAACAATTTCTTTACGATGAACAACGAACAATATTCGATTACCCTTGTCTGTTGCTCGTCTGGCAATCTCAGCCATTAAAACCGTTTTTCCTGTTCTAGGGAGGGGATTGTACAATTATTGAACGATGCCCATGATCAAATGAGTTATAGATTTTTTGTAATTCATCTAATTGGTAATCTCTCAATTTATACAATCTAAACTTCACCTACTTTTTTCCACAAATAACCGCCAGCAGTTTTTCTATGGCCATTGATGACAGCTGATATTTTGTATCTATTAGCTCCTGTCATTTGAGAAGCTATATTTTCCGTATCAAACTGACTAATCATTTTTCCATTGATATCTAGTTGGATTACCTTTTGGCCTTGTGCTTTGTTGGTTCTCTCCCTAGCAGTTCCGTAACTCATGTTTTCTTTGGCTGTCATCCATTCCAAATTTTCAACGTGATTATTACTTTTAATTTCATCAATATGATTCACTTGTGGTTTGTTTAACGGATTAGGAATAAAGGCAATTGCAACAAGTCTGTGTATTAATCCCAAATACTTCTTTTTATTTTTGTAAAGACTTACGGCTTGATAACCACTCTTTAAACAATTAGGTTTAAGAATTTTTTTATATCTGAATAGACTTCTCACTCTGCCCAAATTAGAAACCTCGTAAAGATTTTCAAATCCATCAATTGTTTTCCAAATTTCCATCTATCTAATCCGTACCGATGACCCAGTTATTAACTCTGCACCTGGAACATCTTTTCCTTCCTTTAGCATTTGTTTGATTCTTGACTTATCTGGCACTGTAGTAGTCTTTCCCAAATAAGCCGGAATCTCACCCTCATCAAAGATTCTTAATGCTGGTGTATTATTTTGGATGTAAATAGTGAACTCAGGAGTTTTAATTTTTGATTGTCCGGTTGATTCCATTGCTTCTTGCAGATTGCCTTTTAAATTCTTTCTGTTTCTAGCAATCGACGCAGCTCTATCAGTTAGGCGTTTAGCCTCTTCTTTAAGAGCCTTTTCGTCCTTTGCTAACTCTTTATCGACTTTTGCATAACCAACGGCCTTATCCTCGATAGCGTCTGTAATAGAATCCATTGTGTCATTGAAAAGCGTTGGGTCTGTTTCTTCTGCAAGCTCAGCTAACTGTAGATACTTGCCTGTTAGATCATATAAAGTTGCCATTAAACTCATTCCCCTCTCGTGGTATAATTAAATTGAAGTCATTTTATGTACGCGCCTCTGCTAATTGCCGTTAGTAAGGCGTTTTTCTTTTGCTCTAAATCTTGAGCAGCCGATATGTACTTGTGCCTATTGTGTTCAGACATACACCATCTAAATACCAGTTGCCTATTTCGGTAGTGAATTGACGCCATAATCACGCGATTTACGTGCTCACTGATTGTTACCACTCTCTCACCTCCTCTCAAGAGTAGTAGTGTTCAAAAGCTTCTCTAACGTCCGTTTCAGCTCTAGCTTTATCAATCATCAAATCATCACGATGATGCTTTAAACGCTTGATTTGATAGGTTATAGATTGGTTCTCAATCCCTTGAACATTTTCCACATACTTTCTAGCTTCATAATGTTCAATCTGCTCTGACTTACGTCCAATTTCTTCGCCAATTCGAACGAACTCATCTAAGGCATTCTCAATCGCTGCCACGTCTTTATTTATTTCCATTAGCTGTCTCCTCAAATAATTTAACAATTGATTGTTCAACCAAATCACATTTTCTCTCGTTTCGGTCTGATTCTTCTTGAAGTCTGAGAATGCTATTGAAATAAGCTTCTCTGTCATCATCAGTTTCAGCATTAGCATGAAGCTGTCGCTGTTCACTCATCAAACAGCCATCATATTCAATCGTTCTGCTGATACGTTTGTGTTCATCAAGTAACTTACTTAATTCTTCCATTGTGATATCCTCCGTTAATTTATCGTCCACATAAGTGTCGTATGGTTCAGTATCACCGATTGGATTGTAGTCATCATCTGTTTTAATTCGAATATTGTTATTCATATGTTTGCTCCTTTGATATAATTTTTGACGGAAAGAGGTGAAAAAATGGATTTCACAATATCTTGGGATACCATCATCGGGGTACTTGCATTACTTGTAGCTATTGGTTCATACATTTATACTTGGCGGTTTAATCACTACGCAATTGACCTTATAAACCTAAAAGTTGATCAGATTTGTGAACACAACAATATATCATTTGAAATAGTGAATATATCTACCAAGCCAATAAAAATCACAGATATTACCTTATTTGATAATGCTGGCAAAAAAATTGTAGATAATGGTTTCAGCCCTAAACAGTTTAGAAAATATCAGAATTCACTAAATGCAAAAAAATGGGAAATGGAACATGCTAAGGATTTTATCCCCGGACTAAACCCTTATACATCGCCGATAAACAATATGAATTTATCCAATAGTTTAAACAATGATGAAAGTTGTCCATTCGACGAATCTACGTACTTGAAATCTGACGACTCAGAATATTTTTCATATTTTGTCGACACTTTTCCTAGTACAATTAAGGTAACAGCAAAGCAACATATTAATTATTTTTCAAAATTCAAATCATTTTCTACTAATTTTAATAAGAGCAATTAGCGTTAATATATTGATTATTAATATTAGTAAAAATAAAGTTCCATCAATACTCATAAGACACCTCCTCTGATATAATTTTTCTTCACAGCTATTGAAACCGCCGAAGCAAGTCATTTGCCACCTGACTATTCTTCAGAACAATAACCGTATAGCTATCTGGTAAATCTAGCTTAGTTCCATACTTACTAACCAGTTCATAGGGCTGGTATCTTCCACAATTCAATAAAGTTATCTCATCACCACATGAGATGGCTTTTTTTAATACGCTATCTTTATTAATATTCACGTGGTTCATCTCCTGTTAATTTGTCGTCGATGTATTGATCGTATGGCTCACAATCGCCAACTAGATCGTAATCATCTTCTGTTTTAATTCGAATGTCGTTATTCATTGCTTTGTTTCCTTTGATATAATTTATTTATTATGAAAAACTTAAAAAAATATTTCTTTCTAATTACTATCTATATCCTTCTAACTTTTTCTTCACTAAGTTCGTTTGGTGAATTAGAAAAATACTGCAATCGCTTAGTCTCTGATACTCCAAAGGATTCGGCAATAAGACTATATTTGAATGTAAATTGGATTTCTCTTTTTCAATACTTTTTTATTTTTTGGGGCATTTTCTTTCTCATATTTTTGATATTTATAACTTTTGTCTTCCTATATCCAGTGATATTAAATAAAAAAATCAAAAATAAAATTTTACTTCATATTATTCTTTACTATTTTAGTTACACTACGATGACAAGCGTTATTCTGGCCCTTTGCTGTTTATTGAATTCTGACCAAATATCATTACTAGCTACTTTGATAGCCATAATCACCCTTTTTGGATTTTTATTTACAAAGGCCTTTCCCTTTAAACTTATCGAATTTTTAGATTCTCTATTTCTCAAATTAAAAAAGTTAAATTCCATAGAAAGTAAATTACTTTTTGGTTCTGATGATTTCAATAATACAAATAGAAAGACTAAAGACGACGATCACAAAACCAATCATTCTAAAAACCATCCTCACTAGGGCCACCGAAATTAGGTAGCCTTTTTTAAATATAAAAATCTGTAAATCTCTTAAGCCATTTCTTCGGACCACCATACTTAGTAAGCTGGTAAGTCACGAACCAGACTAAGATTGGTAACCATATAATCATTGGTACTGGAATACTTCTCATAAAATTTATTCTCCCACGCTTGTTTTTATTTGTTTCTAATAAAATCGTCTATTTCCTGTGGATCATATAATTTCGTTCCACCAACTATGTGAAACGGTAAGTCTGGTAGGTTCTCACGAATCGTGCTATCAGCCATATTTAAATAGCCTGGTAAGTCTTTAGTTCTTAGCCATTTACGTGATACAACTTGAACGACGATTTTCTTTAGCTCGCTAAATTGTTCATCGTTTAGCCCTGGCTGTCTTGTTTGTGTGGATTCCATTAGTATTCGTTCTCCCAAACTTTATTTTTAATAGCGAAGTCTTTAACTACAGACATATAAATTTCTTTAAGTCGCTTGTCACCATCAATTACATCCAACCTATTAGTCTTATCTACTTTGCTTCTTGACATCCCGTTTGCCAGTCGATTTTTCTTCAAATTTGTAAGTCGAATCTTCAAATTAGCTCCGGCACGTCTATCAGTTTCAGCGTAGGCATCACTAGCAACTTCTTTGTAAGCTCCGTAACCACCTTGAGCTAAAGCGATCTTTCTAATAATTGATTGAGAAGTTTTACGCCAGTCAGTTGTGTTCAATGAAACAATTTCAGCAATGTTATCAACTTTATGATTAAGTTTCTTATTCTCTAACTCTTGATTGGCCACTGATTTAAAGATTTGATTGAACATTTTAAGTTCTGGGCTTAATTCTTCTGTGTCAATTTGGTGTTGCTTATGTTCATTTTCAAGCTGATTAAAAGCTTCAATATATTTAAGTTTGAATGTATCTGCCTTAGCTCCTGTAAATCCCATAGCGATAAATGTAAAACCATCTCTGTTCATGTAGTACATTTTGTTTTGCTTGCCATTAGAAGCCTTATACGTTCCTTCAGAAAACATATTTAGTAGAGCTGAATTTTCAGCCGTACTCATTTTGTCCTCAATTGTTTGAATAACGTTTTTGTGTTGTTTTCCGAAACTTTCTGCAACTTGTAAGCTACTTGTCACTGCCTGTTGATCTTTCATAATTACTAAGTTGTTCATTATTTCTTACCTTCTTTTTTATAGATTTAAAACTCGTGCGACTTGCTCACGTAGTTCACGTGACTTAGGTGTCATGTCACCTTTAATGGCTCTATTCAATTGTTGTGGATTAGCATGAATTAATTCAGCTAACTCTTTTTGAGTCATATCTCGATTAAGCAATGCGATCTTAATTGATCGTTCAATGTCATGTGCTACCTTTGCGAATTGTTGTTCTGGCATGTAATCAGCTCCTTTCTATTGTTATAATTTGATTAATTCATATATATTCGAGGTGATAATAATGGAACTAGACTACGATTTTGTTAGAAAAACTTTAATTGAATGTGCAGAAAGTGAACATTTACAGGGACCAACTAATAAGGAAATCCGTAATTTTGCTGATGAAAATCATGTTTCCTTAAATGAACTAGCATTTACAATTGACAAAATGGAGGAAGCTGGATTCATCACAGGTAAAGTGACCTATAGTGGTGAGGGTCCATATGTCATCCTTATAGGTAATTTAACCTGGGATGGTAATCAATATTTGAATTCCATAAGAAATCCATCCATTTGGAAAGAAACCAAACAAAAACTCATCGATAAAGGTGTCACTGCCTCATTCTCTGTAATAACTGCTTTGGCAACCGCAATTGCTAAACAAAAACTTGGACTATAGTATTTTAAATATATGTCCATCAACCATTACATAAAGATTCTTGTTCGAAGGTAACAGCTTCGACAAGGATTTTTTTTCTGCCTCATCAATGAAAAAAATCATACTAAACCTACTTGTTCCACCAGTAAGAATAGGTATTCTGTCATTACCATCCTTATAAAAGTAAACGTACTCATGATTTTCCAAGGCTATATCTCCTTTAAAAATTTATTAACAAAATATGTTTGACCTTTTCCAGTAACTTTCGGAGTTTTAGTCACTCTTACAGAACCATCCGGGTTGCTGTAGGTACGTTCTTTTATTTCAAATATCTTTAAGTTCATTGATCGTTGGGTTCCATCTTCGACCAATCCGATCGTCTTCATCAAATGGAACCAAAATGAAACATGATGAAGTATTAGTTGGAATTATCGTTGCTGCATAGGGCATCCACTTCATACGTGTGATACCTTTTTGTTTGCTCTGATATCCTTTAACCGCTTTTCTAATATCCATATTTTCTACCTCCTTTACTGTTATTTTTTCATCAAGTTGTTGACAAATTATTAGACTGAGTCTAATATAAAGGCATATCAAATAAGCAATTTAAACCCTATTACTACCGCAATTCTCGCCAAAGCATTGTATCGGTGGTCGTGTGTTTTTGTTGCTCAATTACTTGATGAATTAATAATAAGACTAAGTCTAAAATAATGCAAGTATATTTTTAGTCTAAGTCTAATTATTAGTCGTCATATATTGGAGAAAGCCTATTATGACAACGTTAGATAGAATTAAAAAAATTTCAAAGCAAAGAGGTTTTAGCCTTACAAAAGTGAACGATATGGCTAATTTGGGTACCAACACTATATATTCATGGAAACATAAAGAACCTGGAATTAATAATCTTAAGGCCGTTGCTAATGTTTTGCACGTATCTGTAGACTACCTATTGGGTAAAACGGATGATCCGGATATTAACAATAAGTCTAAGAAAGTAGATATCAAAGACGCTATGCAGGACGATTACACCATCATGAGTTATGGTGGTAGAGAAATACCACCAGAAGAATTAGAAATGATTAGACGTATCTTAGATGGGGGAAAATAATGTATGAGCGATGTTACAACTTATTTATTGAATTACGCACTAGATCATCACATAGGATTTGAATTTCTAAACGGTCTAGATTCAGACTGGCCCTCCGTGGCTATTCCAGAACGTAACATGATGTTTATTAATACGAATTGGTACAAGCAAGAGGAACTACCAATGGTGGTAGCTCATGAGATTGGTCATATGATTGACGGTGATTCCTGTTATTTATATGATCAATCTACAATCTCACGATTGAAATCCGAAAACAGCGCAAATCTTATTGCTATTAATCTATTAATGAAATACTGTTCAGATAACGATATTGAATTTAACAATTCCATGACTTTCCTAACACAATTTAATATCCCTCAAAGATATGAAAATTCAGTTAGAAAAATAATTGCTGGATAGTTTAATGTCCAAATACTGATAGACATAAAAAGCTGGGAATTTATGTTATAGGAGGAGATTCAAAATGAAGAAAAGAAGTGTAGTTTTAGGATTAATTACAATTTTATTATCCACAACGGCTGTGGGATGCTCAGGTGGTGGTTCTTCATCAGGAAATAGTTCGAATAGTAATTCAAGTGCATCTTCAAAGAAAGAAACTGGTATCACATTAGATCAATTCAATAAGATTACTCTTGATGAAAATAGCGGTACTTCTCTTGATGACTTGAAAAAGGAATTAGGCAAACCATCTTCCACTTCAACAAGTACTGTACAAACACAAACTGTTGATTTAAATACCTGGTCAAAAGGTTTAGGAAGTTCTTTAGCAGTTGGCTTCTCAAATGGACACGCAATTAGTAAGCATATTAGTAGTTTAAAAGTTAATAGAAAAAATAAAATCACCTTGGATTCATTTGGTCAAATCCAAAACGGACAATCTGAGGATGATGTAAAGAATACTCTTGGAGATCCTAATGGTATTAATATTTCCACATTAGCTGGAACTACAATTACTATTCTTACCTATACATCTGGCGTTAAAGGAAGTTTGGGTGCTAATGCAACAGTTACATTAACTAACGGTGCTGTTAGTGGTGAAAGTCAAACTGGATTGGAATAATCCGAAAAATAAATGAGTCTAAACTGTGGGCTTATTTATTTTTCAAAAATTTAAGGAGGTGATGCCTGAATTACTTTCTCAATTTTGCTCCCACGCGAAATTAGGAGAAATAAAATGAGTTCAATAACAAAATATGAATTAAAATCTGGAAAATCGCTTTACCGCGTTCAGTACACTGTTGGCCACGATCCATTGAGTGGCAAACCAATCAGAAAATCTAAACGTGGTTTCAAGAAGAAAACTGAAGCAAAGCTTTGGCTTTCAAAACAAATTGTTGAGATTGATGAACATGGTTACAGCGAGGATAAGGATGTAAAGTATTCTAAAGTTTATGATTACTTTCTTGATTCTTACAAAAATACAGTTAGAGAAAGCACGCTCAATCGTGTTAAAGGACTGTTTAAATATCACATTCTTCCTGTTTTTGGGAAAAAATCTATTAAAGATATTACTTTGCCGATGTGTCAAGCAGCAGTCAATAATTGGTCAAAAGAACTTGTGGATTTTAAGAAAGTGGCTAATTACGCCGGCTTAGTTTTTAAGACTGCCATGAAATTAGAGATAATCTATTCTAATCCAATGGCTTTGACTACATTTCCAAAAGATGACCCCAACAGACACAAGGCTGAGGATGATAAATTTTGGGATAAAGAAGAATTAGGTACTTTCTTGGGACAAGTCAACAAATATTATTCTGGCAAAAATAAAAAAGCCATTGCCCTGTTTAGACTGATGGCTTTTACTGGTGCTAGAAAAGGTGAATTGTTGGCTTTGCGAATTAATGATTTTGATTATCAAGAATGTTCAATTATTATCAATAAAACTGTGACACGAGCTGTGGATAATAAGCAAGTGGTCGGTTTGCCTAAGACTTCTAAAGGCAATAGAAAACTATACTTAGATCAAAACACCGCAAATGTTTTGAACGATTGGATAAAAGAATTAAAGCTTGAGTTATCGGTTTTAGGTTTTAACCACATTAGAGATAATCAATTGATATTTCCAAATAGGGATAATAGACTTCTTTCACTTATGAGACCAAACAAATGGATGGATGCCGTCATTGATTCTTACAATAAGGGCAAAAAAGGTGGCTCTAAGCTCAAAAGAATTACTCCACATGGAATTAGACATACTTGGGCAACAATCGCCTTAGAAACGAATAAATTGACTGTTAAACAGATTCAAGAGCAACTTGGTGATAGCGACGCTTCTATTGTTCTTAACACCTACTCGCATGTTACCAAACAAGCAAGTAAGAATACAATACAAGAATTTAGCCAATATACTGGCTTTTAAAAAAATGAGTCACGAGATGAGTCACGGGAAATTTTAGTACTTTGTGAACCTAGAAACGCAACCGTTTCAAGTGTTTCACAGGCTATAGGTATGAACTCCCACGTGGCGCATTTCATTTTCACAAAGTCTTAACTTTAAGTGTTGATAAATCAACAAATAAACGGTTTTAGCCGTTCCACAAGAATTATAACTAACAAAAGCAAGATAATCTTTCGGGTTTTCCGAACTAGATTATCTTGCTTTTTATTTTTTACGACTATTAAAGATAAAGTGGCGCAAAGTTTGATTAAATTCATCAGGAATCTCAGCCATAACATCATGTCCACAATTGTTCATGATTACGCTTGTGATTAATGGATTTCTTTGTTGACAAAGAGATCCAAAATGAAAATCAAAGTATGGACTCTGTCGAGCAACAACTAATGTCACTGGAATTGTCGTTTCAAACAGGCTATTACGCCAATCCTTTTGGACGTGGTCAAACAACAAAGCGTGATTACTCTTCCTATCAAACGGGAATTCTGTTTTGGCCTGACTCAGAACTTGAAAGACTCGATTATCCAAACCATGCAATGTCTCATGAATATTATTCGGTTGTGTTAATTTCTGCTGAAAATTCTTACTATTAATGTCTTCAAAACCAAATTTCCAATTTATGTCATTAAGCATCTTTGGTGATTGATCAATCGCCATGACCGACAAAGCATTTGAATAGTTGCTCAAATAAGCGTAACAAATGCTGGCTCCCATTGAATGACCAATTAAAATTGGCTTTTGTAAGTCTAAATAATCAATTAACCCTGCCAAATCTTTGGTCAATTGTTCAATCGTTAGATTGTTATTAGTCCGTTGCGACCTACCGTGATTACGGTGATCATACGTAATAACTCGACAGTGCATCTTAACCAAGTAATCTACTTGAGCATGCCAAATTTCTTGGTAACCGCCAAAGCCCGCTACTAAAACAACTGGCTGACCCACTCCAAAACTTTGAAAGTTCAATTTAATTCCATCGTTAGTTATAAATTCCATCTTTTTATTCATCCCAAGGACTTTCGACCAAAATTGGTCCCGTTAAAGTTTTCATCATTATAGTAGATTTCGACTGACTATATTCCTCTAACGAAAACCCATTACTACCTTGAATCACTTGTAAATCAGCGTGAACGCCGAATTGATTTAACCTTTTTAATAACTCTTTGGCTTCGCTTGGACTAAGCGGATTTTCAGCTTGCCAAACTAAATCCAAATCACTCGATATTTTTGCCGTGTGTGTGGCAGTTGCCAGTTCGAAACCGACCGAACCACTGATTCCCCAATGATAATCTTTCAAAATTTCTGATACTGCTGGTAGTGCTTTAATCGCGGGAATATCTTGTCTAGCTGTTTTCCAAAGTTGTTTTTGAACTAATTCATACGGAGTAGTTACCCTCAAGACATCAGTTCTATCGACAAAAGATGCCCAACGTTCTTCCCGTTTCATCCCTCGAATGCCAACGGGAATCTTGTCATCAATAATCGGACTACGTCTAACCACTACCGTCATGGATTCAGGAAACATCTTCAAAGCCCAGTCGGGTAAATTCCCCGTCAAATCCTTAATGGATCTAATTTTCAACAAGTCGTGTGGATTAATTTCTACCATTGTTCTGCGACTAACTGACGAACTTTCAAAGTAGCTTTACGACCGGATGCCTTAGCAATTGGTGTCTCATAGCGGAAATGAAGTGTTCGATCACCATTTAAGCTAGCAATTGCTTCGTCAATAATTGAATTGATCTTATCAACATTTTCGTCAGTTGCTTCCCATGAACCGATGCCTTTAACTAATTTGTACAGAGCACCGAGTTTTTCATAGTTATCAATATCGTAAGCCATGGCTGGAACGTGTTTCGTTGCCTCTTCAAGTTCAGGAATAGTTCTTTGGGTGATACGGGCAGCACTAGCTTTTGACATTGCTTGAACGGTGATTGAATCATCATCCAAGGCAATCATACGATTAGATTGTAAACCGTGAGCTAAGAAACCACCTGAGACAGCATCCCCAGGGATAAAATCGATTACCGGATGTCCGGCTTGTCTAGCTTTGGCATAAGCAGCAGCACTTGAACCAAGTGCCACGTGAATACCAATCAATTCTTCTTGATAGCCGTAAGCTTGACTAGGGACGTCGACAATCAAAATAATTGGTCGTTTAACATCTTTGTCTTTATCTTCAGCAACGACTTTGTTGATCACACTAGCAACCGCAAAGCCTTCTTGCAAACCAACTTCTCCATCACGAACCCGTGGAAAATCATTTTCAGCATCAGGAACGATGGCAACGTATTCCTTACCATCTTTTTGAGCATGCAAGACAGTCGACACTGGACTAGTAGCGTTCTTAATCCCAGTCATAGCCTCAAACCAAACACGACCACGACTCTTCGTACCCTCCTTGAAACTTGTCTCAGCTTCAGGAATCTCATGCTTAACCGTTTCAACTTGTTTGAATAAATCATCGTAAGTTTCAATATCTAGTTTCTTAGTCAAATCAAGTTTATCCAACAAACTCAAGTAAAAATCAACATTTTCAGTGCGATGAGCATCTTTTCTAGTTTTGATTTCATTGACCAAACTAGCTTTAACATCATCAACAGTGTCATCAACAACTTCATCAACCAGACCAGTAGCCAATCGCTGTTTAGTACCCAACGTGTTCCAAATCAAATTCTTATCACTGGAGTCAAATTCTCTCACGCCAGCTTCTTGTTCGATAACTTCTGGACCATTCAAGGCGATACGAGCCTTGTTAGTTGCAATTAAGTAAGAAAGAATCGAAGCAGTGATCGACATACCACCGAATGACCCAACTCGACCTGGTACCAAACCGATAACCGGAACGTACTTCTTTAAGGCAATCACGACATTTTGAATCTCAGAAATTGACAATAAACCATAGTTAGCTTCTTGTAATCTAACACCACCAGTATCCAAAACTAAGATTGGGTAGATCGTCTTACCGGCCTTGTTATCTTCCAAAGCTTTTTCTAAAGCAGCCACGATTTTAGCCCCACTGACTTCACCGATACCGCCACCTTGGAATTTTCCTTCAATTGAAACGATCAAAACATTTTTGCCTTCGATCGTTCCTTGCATCAAGACAATCCCATCATCACTTTCAGGAACAATATTTTGTGGTTCCAAGTGAGGAGAAATCATATCATCTAGTGGGCCAACTAGTTCTCTAGCTGAGTTTTCATCCAATAATGAAAGAGCACGCTCACGAGCATGTAATTCAACAAAACTATTTTTCATCTTTTAGTTCCTCCAATGCTTGAGTTAAACGAAGATTAACAACTCCTGGAGTTGAACCAAAGTCATTAATTTCAATCTTGGCTTGGATTGGGTATCTATCAAAGAAACGCTTTAAGACATTGCTCCAAACTTCTTTGAAACCATCACTACCAGTCACGATATTAACTTCAGTTTTCTTATCTGTTGGTCGAAAAATAACTTCGAGATCACCAGATGCGACTACCCCAACGTGGACAGGCTTTTTAATCGCATCAGTTGTGTCGAAATTAAAATGTAGTTTTTCCATATTCTTCTCCATCCCTAATTTAAATGTTTTAAAAAGTAACTAGCTGCAAACAAATCAGCACTTCCACCAGGAGAAATATTTTTTTCTTTAGTGAAATTTTGCAAAGTAGCAAATTGCGGATTTCCCATCACGCTTCTTGGATTCTCAACAATTTGTGATGATAACTTCTGAAATTGCTGTAAAGTTTCTAAATCGCTGCGATAAACGATATTAGTATCATTGACATTACTGTACAAAACTAACAACCGTCGCATCCAAGTGTCAAAATCATCTTCCTCTGGTTGATAACTCAGAGCTTTGGCAACATTGACCAAACCACTTTGAGCCTCACCTTTAGCTCCATTCAAGGCATATTTTTGTTTAGTGACTTGACCATGGGTCAGTTTGACCTCATTGAATCGATCTGGCATGCGCGATAATTTCTTAACTCCGGCCAAAATCTCTACTAAGTCATCAGTCTGTAAACTACTGATCACACTGACTAATAAGCCTAAACTCCAAATCGCTCCCTTGTGAGTGTTAACACCATTAGTAGCTGCGAACATATCTTTTTCAGCGATTCGTCCGATTTTCCCGATTTCTTCTCGCAATTTTAAATCAAGAGGATGACGAAAAGAAACTCGAGCCATTTCCTCAAAGCCACTCAACAGTGCATCAGCCGATTTATAAAATAAGTCAATATTCATATCAGTGTGTGAACCATTGGAAATTGCATCGACTAAGCCCGGTTTGGGCGAAAAGGAAACTTCCCATTTCAAAGCACTGACTGCTTGTTTAGCTAATAATAAATATTTTGTTTCAATCATTTTATGACCAACTTCTGAATTTTGCGGGTGGATTGTAAAGTCCATCTGACCACTTAACTAAGTCGTCCATATTTTGTGCTGCAAGAAGTGATCTCTTGGCTTCATTGCGGTGAACACCTAAATCTTCTGGTAGAGCAACGATTCCTTTAGCACGTAAATCTGCTAATTGTTTAGGGTTACTTCTCAAGCCGACTGGCGTGACACCTGCGATTGCCTCAATTGCTGCTTGTCTTTCGGCCATACTGTCGGTCTTATATAGATAAGCGATTCCTTCTTCAGTCACGATGTGCGTTGTATCTTCGCTATAGATCATGATTGGTACATTAGCCAATTTAGCTTCTTTTTGGACTTCTTCAGCATCCAAGTGATCGACAAAAACGGGCTTTTTATTTGAACCGAAAGTTTCAACCATTTGGACAACTAATTTTTGACCTTTGCCTAATGGATCGTCATCGGGACGCAAACTTTGCCAAGCTGGTGTGGAATGACGACGTCCGTGTGGATTGCTACCCATGTTAGGAGCACCACCGAAGCCTGACAAACGGCCATTCGTAACGGTTGATGAGTTACCGAATTTATCAATTTGCAAAGTTGAACCGACGAACATATCCAAAGCATATTGACCTGCCATTTGACCAAAGGCACGATTTGAACGCATTGTTCCATCTTTACCAACGAAGAAAATATCTGGACGATGAGCAATGTAATTTTCCATTCCAACTTCGCCACCGAAACTGTGAATCGTTTTGACCCAGCCACTTTCAATCGCCGGAATCAAAGTAGGTGTTGGGTTAACTTCCCAATTAGGTACGATCTTACCTTTCAAACCGAGTTGTTCACCATAAGTTGGCAGCAACAATTCAATTGCAGCAGTATTGAAACCAACTCCGTGGTTAACTGTTTGCACGTTGTGTTTCTCGTAAATACCACGAATGGCCATCATACCCATTAAAATTTGTAGTTCAGTAACATTTTGGGGATCACGCGTAAATAGTGGTTCCAATTGATAAGGTTGATCGGCTGGTACAACGATGTCGACCCAATCGCCAGGGATATCAACACGTGGAACTTCGTCAACAATTTCATTAGCTTGCACGATAACTATTCCGTCTTTAAAAGCCGCTGCTTCAACAATTGCTGGTGTTTCTTCAGTATTGGCGCCGGTATATAGATTACCGTCACGGTCAACTTTGTCGGCTGCTACTAAAACAACATTTGGAATCAAATCCACGTAAAGTCTAGCGTAGAGTTCAAGATAAGTGTGAATATCACCGACTTCCATAGTTCCGTCAGCAATCATTTGTGAAATACGAGTACTTTGGGGACCAGCAAAAGAAAAGTCCAATTTCTTAGCAATCCCGGTTTCAAAAATATCCAAATGTTCTGGACGTGACACACTAGACATGATCATGTGTAAATCATGAACTTTGGCTGGATCAACTGAGGCTAAAGTTTCGGATAAGAAACTAGCTTGTTTTTGATTATCCCCTTCCAAAACAACTCTATCGCCTGGTTGAATAATTTTCTCTAATAATTCTTTAGCATTTTCTGTTTTAACGATTTTACCGTCTAAAAGGGATGCAATGCCGTCCATTTTGGCAGCCTTAGCATCACGATTCTTGGTCCAACTTCTGTTAACCATCGATTATCCTCTTTTCCATTTTTCTAACAAGAATTCAATATCATCAAGATTCATACTATTCATGGTGATGGTTCTAAAATCAGGAAACTTACTCTTAACTAACTTGGTAAAAGTACTACCTGGCATTAACTCGATCGTAGTATCGACTCCTAATTCGGAGGCAACATCCATCATCGTGTCCCAATAAACAGGATGAGTTAAGTTATTGATCATGTCATATTTGACACCATCAACTTTTCTAACTGCATGGCCATTAAAGTTAGCTAAATACGTGCATTGTGGATTCTTTAATTCAACCTCAGACAAAGCCTTTTCCAAAACATCCGCAACAGATTGCATCAAAGGCGAATGCGATGGAACCGGTACTTTCAACAAAACAGTCTTTTGAGCACTATTTTCTTTAGCTAGATCCAACACTTTTTTGATTCCAGCAATTGAACCAGAAACGACCGTCTGCAACTCTGAATTTTGATTAGAAGTAAAGACTGGTTCAGTTTCAGTGTTCACTTGATCAACCAGGGCTGTTACTTCTTTACGAGTCAAGCCAACAATTGCGCCCATCCCGTATCCAACTGGATAAGACTCTTGCATTTTTTGTGAACGCAAGTAAACGATTTTAATCGCATCATCTTCACTAATAACGTCACTAGCCACCGCTGCTGCAAAAATCCCCAGTGAATGACCAGCTACAACATCCGGCACTTGAATTTTTTTCAATTGGCGCACGTTGTATAGTTGCAAAATCAAAATCGCTAGTTGAATTTGAATTGAATCACGATAATCAACATCCCGATCACGCAACTCAATTCCAGTTAGATCTTTTACACGTTGAATCATTTCCGGTGGAACATTTTTCAACATGCCACTTTTTTGACCACCTTGGCCCGGAAATATCCATAAAGTTCTGATAATTAATCACCTCCAACAATCCTTCTATTGATCTCACAAATTCAGTATAATTGGTCATCTATAACATGTATAATATATAAAAAGCAAGATACTTAACCATTTAGTTATATAAAGGAGAAACAAATGAATCTCAATCAACTAAAATATTTCGTCGTCGTCGCCAATCAGGAGAGTATCACTAAAGCTGCGGCAATTTTATACGTCTCACAACCAGCCGTCAGCAAAACAATCAAACAATTAGAAGATGAATTAAAGGTCAAACTATTTGAACGAACTGGCCGGACTTTGAAATTGAATCGAGCTGGCAAACTTTTTTACAGCTATGTCAATGACAGTTTGGAAGAACTAAACCGTGGTATTTCCGCCGTTCAAGGAGGATTAGACCAAACTCAATACCCCATTTCGTTATTAATGGAAGTCGCTTCCCCTTTTATTCCCAGTATTGTAACTACTTTTAAAGAAAAATTCCCCAACGTCAGATTGAATATCGCTCAACATAACGTCAGGGAAACTGATTTTAAACAATTCGATTTTATTATCACTAGCACACCACTGCAGGGTTTAACTAACGTCCCGGTTTTAAAGGAAGAAATTTTTGTCGGTTGGAACATCAATTATGGTTACAGCCAACAATTCATTCAACCAAAAGAACTAGCCTCACAAAAATTGATTGGCCTCTCACCGGATAATCCATTACGAGTCACGATCGACAAATATTTCTTAAAGCGAGATATTACTTTAAATTACAATTATGAAGCTGATGATCCTGCCACGGTCAGAGGAATCGTCGAAGCCGGTGTCGGTTTAAGTTTCATTCCTTCAGTCACTTGGCAAACTGTCAGCTCGAAAGTCCAATTGGCTAGACTGACACCTGACCCTTTACAGAGAACAATTTATCTTTGCTCACCACACAAAAATCTAACTAATATCCAACGTGAGATCAGCAACGAACTCATTTTGATTTTTTTGGCATATCAAAGATCTGAGTTAAAAATTTAGTTGCAATTATTTTTGAATGAGAATATATTGAGTCTAACGATTTCCTTTTGTTGATCTCACAATTTTACAAGGGGAGATTTTCAAATGAAAACAAAAGTAGACACTACACCCAAGGCCGATATAGGTGACTATATGAAGGTCTTTGCTTGTACTGCCGTTATGATGCAGACTGTTCTTAGTTTAGTTTTATCGACCAATCCAAGTTTTAGTTACCAAACTCCGATCGGAATTATTTATAATCTGGTCAAGTTCACAGCCCCAGCCTTTATCTTTGGTATTTTATACACCACGACTCGGACTACTAACCAAAATTCGTGGAGTGACTATGGTGGATACATGAAGAAACAATGGTCTGCTCTTTTTGTACCCACAATTTGGTGGACACTGACTTACTTGTTGATATTTCCAAACGTTCAACAAGTTAACAAATTTAACGACCTGCCTTCATTTGCTTGGCATTTTATCAACGGTAACGCCGCACCACATCTGTGGTACAACACAATGATGTTGCAGTTTATCATCTTGATGCCACTATTTTGGTCTCTAGCCCACTTTGTTAAAAATAATGTTAACCGGGGAATTCTGACTTTGGCGCTGACCAGTATTTTATATGGTGCCTGGATTTATTTTTACGATGTCGAAGTTTTCCACGGTCCCCACGAAACTAGTTGGTATCTCTTAGACCGCTTATTCATTAGTTTTGTTATCTATGGAATTTTTGGTGTAATTAGCTGGATGTTCAGGGATAAATTTGAAAAGTTCATCAAAAAATCTTTTCCTATTTTAGTTATTTTGTTCATCGCTACCTTTTATTGGACTAACAAAGAATTATTTAGTTTTGGTTATCCAGTCAATTTAAGTAATGCTCCTTACTACAAACCATCGATGACTCTTTATGCGCTATTGGTTATTGGACTAGTTGCAGCACTCGCCATTCGTCACATCAATAAAAAATCCAGCGCATTACCTGTTTTCCACTTCTTAGCCACCTATGCTTATCGAGCTTACTTATCAAACGTCTTTTGGTTGCAAATTATCTGGCGAATCTTTGGTGGCAACTTAGCTGGCGTTAACCCAATTCTAGCAATTATTGTTTGTTATTTATTAACTTGGGTATTATCATTTACTTCAGCCTACGTGTTCCATATTCTCTGGTTCAAAGTTAAACATTCTTTAACTAGATCAAGTGTTTTGACGGAAACGAAATAATTATTTTTATTTCTCAAGCTTTGTTTGTTGACCCTATAGTCATATTATGCTAAATTAGCACTGTGCTATTAAGAGTGCTAATTAAAAACAGGAGGCATTTTATGTTAGTTCCTACAGTTATCGAACAAAGTTCACGTGGAGAACGTGCCTATGATATTTACTCACGACTATTAAAAGATAGAATCATCATGGTTTCAGGAGAAGTCAACAGCCAAATGGCTAATACCGTTATTGCTGAATTGTTATTCCTTGATGCCCAAGATTCAGATAAGGACATTTCAATGTACATCAACTCACCTGGTGGTTCTGTTACAGATGGTTTAGCCATCATGGATACAATGAACTTCATCAAGTCTGATGTTCAAACAATCGCAACTGGTATGGCTGCTTCAATGGCCAGCGTTCTCTTGTCATCTGGTACAAAGGGTAAGAGATTTGCTCTACCAAACTCAACTGTCCTCATTCACCAACCATTAGGTGGCGCTCAAGGTCAACAAACTGAAATTGAAATTGCTGCTCAAGAGATTTTGAAGACAAGAAAGAGATTGAATCACATTTTGGCTGATAATTCAGGTCAAACTTTCGAAAAACTTCAAAAGGATACTGATCGTGATAACTACATGACAGCCCAAGAAGCTAAAGATTACGGTTTGATTGATGAAATCATGACAAATCAAAAGGAAAGTAAATAATATTTACATTTAGGAAGCTAGGACAAATTGTTCTAGCTTTTTTTCTGTTTTTATTCCTTTACGATTTATAATGAATTTGATTTGGAAGCGATTAAATTGGTTAAAAATTATTATTTTGATAAAAATTCACCAGAAATCATTTATCTGACTAAAAAAGACAAACATCTTGCTAAAGTAATTGACATGACTGGTCCCCTTCAATATCAATTGATTTCTGATCCTTATCACTTTTTGGTTCATGAAATTATCGAACAAATGTTATCAAAAAAAGTCGCTCTTATTTTGGACAAGCGACTAACATTAATTTGCCAAGGTGAAATTACGCCACAAAAAATTACGCAATTGACCGATAAAGAGATTCATCAATTAGGAATTTCTAAATCTAAAGTATCTTACATTAGAAATTTAACGATTGCCTTAATTCAAAGAAAACTAGACTTTAAATCATTGAATATTTTATCGGACAAACAAATAATTCAAACGTTGACACAAATAAAAGGTATCGGTAATTGGTCAGCCAAAATGTATCTGATTTTCTCACTCGACCGTCGTGATGTTCTTCCCTTTGAAGATGGTGCTTTTTTAGAAAGCTTTCGTTGGGTTTATAAGCCAAAAGATAGTTCAGTTAAATTAATTCAGAAAAAATGTCAAAAATGGCATCCTTACACTTCAATCGCAGCTAGGTTCTTATATAAAGCTCAAGATCTAGGACTAACCAAAACAACTTTTCATCTATTCAAATAATCTCCTGTTTCTTTATAAAAAACATTTGAAAGCGCTACATATCAGACGTTGCATTGGACAGTTTTTTTATTTTAGTTTATCCTTAAATCGTTATTAGATTAAACAAAAGAAGGGGTAATATATGAATAAGGGTGAAATCAAAAATAGCCTAGCTCGAAAATTGTTCATCATCACCTTACTCTCTGGAACCTTCACTATGTCGATCAGCCAATCTTCACTTTCCACAGCTTATCCGACTTTGATGAAATTCTTTGGTGTAACGGCACCAACGATTCAATGGTTAACTACTGGTTTTATGTTGATCATGTGTATCATGATGCCAATCAGTCCTTGGTTGCTGAATAATTTTTCCTTTAAAAAAATCTTTTTGAGCGTTGTAGGAATTTTTGCCATTGGTACTTTAATTATTATCGTGGCTCCTAACTTTCCACTAGCAATGCTTGGTAGAGCTTTAGAAGCGGTTGGTGTCGGTGTCTTATTCCCGTCATTTCAATCAGTTTTATTAACCATCACGCCAGAAGCAAAACGTGGTACTACGATGGGATATGCCGGTTTAGTCATGGGATCAGCTTTGGCATCCGGTCCAATTATTTCAGGTATTGTTTTAAACTTTCTCAAATGGCAGGGTCTTTTCGTAATCTTCTTGATAATTATGGTGGTCATTTTTATCAGTGCACTTTTTAATATCAAGGATGTTATGCCACGTCACAAAGCTAATTTAGATCTTATTTCTACGATTTATTTATTAGGTTTGATTGGTTTATTATATGTTGTTAATCAAGCCGGCAGTACACACAGCTTATCCACTAATTTAATGATTTTGTTAGTGATCAGTATCATTTTGACAGTACTTTTCATTCATCGTCAATTGACTAAAGAAGAGCCATTACTTGATTTAAAAGTTATGAAAAACTTCAACTTTGATCTAGCAGTTCTTTTAACTGGTTTTTCTTACATTTCATTAATTGTTGTAACAATTATCTATCCACTTTATTATCAAAATATCCTCCACGTTTCTGTTCTAGCCTCTGGTTTAGCCTTAGTGCCACCAGCAATCGTGTTGAGTATTTTAAATCCACTGACAGGTACATTGGCAGATAAAATTGGTTTCAAAGCTACTTTGATTTCTGGTATGTCAATGATTGTCGTTGGTTGGTTCTTGTTATTTGTTTTACACACAAAATTAGCAATGTTCCCAATGATTTTAATTGCCATTCTAATTGAAGGTGGAAATGCCTTCGTTATGATGCCTGCAACGACCTTGGGTGGTAATTCCTTACCAGAAGATTTAATTCCTCATGGAACGGCCATTATCACGACTGTCAGACAATTACTCGGTTCATTAGGAGTAAGTTTAGCCACTTTGATTCTAGTCACAACTAATCAAAAGCACAATTTACCAACCAATAATGGTTTGATTGGT
Organism: Companilactobacillus miaonis; assembly: GCF_036913615.1. NCBI lineage: Bacteria > Bacillati > Bacillota > Bacilli > Lactobacillales > Lactobacillaceae > Companilactobacillus > Companilactobacillus miaonis. The sequence goes on from NZ_JAYKTX010000006.1 coordinate 77,191, forward strand.
TTCCAAAATGTGTTTGGATTCTTCTTCTTCATGGCTATTATCGGTTTTGTTTTTGCGTTATTAATTAAGAATAAAAAGAAAAATTAATTTCTTTTACTAAAAACAAAGGAGCCGGGTAATCACTTTCGATCACCTGGCTCCTTTTATGCATCAAATGCGTTACAATTATATTCTGAAATAAATATTTAGGAGTATATTTTGTTTAAAGAAAAACCTGCTCGTAAAACTATTCTAATTGCCGCTATTTTTTTCATTTTTCTGTTAATTTGGACCCTCTGGCAATTTCATTTTAATTACATGGTCGCTTCATACGATACAATTTTCCATTCCCAAAGAATCTATGAAATTCGTCTAGCTTTTTTAAAGCACACCCTGCCTAGCTGGCTCAATTTCAACACATTCTTCTTTACTGGTCAAGCAATCAACGGAATGTATCCTGATTATACCTTGTGGCCTTTTGTGTGGATAACTAATTTTTTAACGCCGATCCATCAAATAATAGCAATTCGAACTTTGATTGCTACTGGAAGTTTTATCGTGACTTTTTTGTCGCTCAATAAACGTTTCTCCAGCCAAAATGCTGTTTTAGCAGCTAGCATCTTCGCTTTGTCCGGCTCGGTTTTAAAAGATTTAACCGGTGAAATGCAGTCAGGAACTGCCATCATCATGATGTTTATTTTCCCAATTTTTTTCACTTTAAAAGATATTATCCAGAGTAAAAATTGGAATTTGAAATTAGTCTTAGAGACTGCTTTGTTGATGACAATTGTCGTTAATTCACATCTTTTAAGTGCTGTCACAATTGCGATTGTTGCGGGTATTTGTTTGATTATTGAAACTATATTGCGTAAAAACTTTTGGTCCTGGATCAATCTTTTAGCAGCAGCTTTTTTGACTATTCTTTTATCACTACCGATTATTGAACGCGTGATGGCAATTTCCAAATCTGGGCTATTATCACCTTTTGGCAAGGGAAATATCATCAGTCTCTCGTTGTGGGAATTGGTTAAAAAGCCTACTTGGGATGCTAAAGCAACAATTTCTGGGGCAACGATTATCTTCTTGGTAATCGCTCTGGCTGGTCTGCGCAAATCTAACCTGAAACGACTCCTGCCTTGGTTAGTCGTGGAACTGATTTTAATCATCTTGTCATCAAATATTTTCCCCTGGAAATTATTCAACTCAGTTCCAATCATCAACAATTTTCAATATGCTAACTGGCGTTTTGGGATTTTCCTTGGTGTCATCCCAATTTTGTTAATCTTACTAGCTTATGAGAAGAAACTGGCCACAATCATTCTAATGTTCTTAACCCTAGTCAGCTACCCGATGGCAATCTACACCGCCAATCACAACCAACACTTCAAAGCTGACAATGCAGTGGTGGTAACACAATTCACGCAAAAGCAAATCCCCCAAAATAAAACGGTTAAACTAACTTCGACTGGTATCAACAGTGATAAAATTATGCGCTCTTTGTTACCTGATTACACACCTGACACAACCCCACTGCAAAAAGATAGTGATGGGATGTTTCTCGATGGCTCAATCATCTATCCACTAGCCAACCATCTCGGACAAACTCCACAAAGAGATTTTGTTTTAACACCTAAAAGCACCATCAAGAGCGTTACTTGGAGTGGTCAAAACATATCAAAAGGCAGTCTTACATTACCAAGTTACGGCTATAAATCATTGCAATATCGCGTAACTTTAAACGGCCAACCAATTGCGTGGCATTTGAGTGATCACGGTTTGATAACGATCAATATTCCGAGAAACCTTCAAAAAATGAACGTCAAGATTCAATGGCTAACACCAAAAGTTTATCCAGTTTTGTTAATTTTCTCATCGCTACTGTATCTATTTTTACTAGGATACTTGATTAGATTGAATCCGCGCTTAATTGGAAGCGTTTTTTTAAAAATAAAAGCAGTGTTATAATATTATTAGGATTTAAACGGATGCGTGAATTATTCCTAGACTTTTTCCTATCAGAATAGACACACAGTTACCAAAGAGCTATAAGCAAAAGGCTACCTAAAAATTCTACATACACGATAATGTCCTGATTGAGTTTATTCATATTTGAAATTAGGTCCCAGAGATGGTGTCATGTTGATTGCCGCTTTTATTATGTTGATTTTAACATTGATTTTTAAATGGTCAGTATGGGAATTTACATTTTCTATTGTCGCAATCATAATCGCCTTTTTAGCAGGAAGAATGAAACCAGACAAGAAGAACGTGCTTGCCTTCTTGAAAAGATAAAAATAAACTAATAAAAAAGAAGCTGTACTAATGAATTTTTGCACATTGCATTTTCATTAGTACAGCTTCTTTTTTGTTGGCGTAGGCAGCCGTCCTCCATAGCAAACCCGATTTTGGCGGCAACGTGCTGGCCCGACTTGGAAATGCCGCGCACTTTGCGGAAGACGGCAGTTACCCACCACAATCAAACTAAAATTAAACTTTTTCTGTTTCAGCTAACTCGTTTAATTTCCGCAAACGGTGGTTGATCCCTGACTTAGAAATTGGACCACTTGGTACCATCTCGCCTAATTCCTTTAAAGAAACCTCAGGATTTTCCAAACGCAATACCGCAATTTCTCGTAATTTATCTGGTAAGGAATCCAAGCCTACCGTTGCCTGCAAATGCTTAATATTTTCGATCTGGCGTTCAGCGGCAGCTACCGTCTTGTTAATATTAGCATTTTCACAATTGACTAAGCGGTTAACTGAATTTCTCATGTCACGCACGATCCGAATGTCCTCAAACTTCAACATTGAATTCGTCGCTCCAATCAATTGTAAGAAATCAGCAATTTTTTCTGCTTCCTTCAAATAAACGATATAACCATTACGGCGCTTAGTTGTCCGGGCGTTCAAATGGAAATAATTCATCATTTGAGCGATTCCGTCATTATGATTTTCGTAGAGTGAATAAATCTCCAAATGATATCTGGAAGTCTCGGGATTGTTGACACTACCAGTAGCTAAAAAGGCTCCACGAAGATATGAACGCATTCGTTGATCTTCATTTAGAACTTCTTCAGGTACATCGGTGTTGATCGACAAACCGGACTCATCTAAAATATCTAAATCCGTTAGGACTCGATTTGTATCGTACTTCAAACGAACTAGATATTGATTATTTTTCTTCAATTTCATCTTTTTTCGCACAAGTAGTTCTGATTCAATTCCATACTTTTGCTTAATCAAAGAAAAAATTCTTCTTGCAATAGCAGCGTTCTCAGTCTGTGCAGTTAAGACGAAATGATGATTTTGTAAACTTAATGAGCCATTCATTCTTAATAACGCTGACAATTCTACTCGAGCGTGTTCGGGATGGACGACTAATTTTGTGAGTTCTTGTTTGACCTCACTTGCATATGAAACCACTAACGTCTCACCTCATTTTTTCTATTACCGGATTGCAATGACAAATTTATAATTTCACGTGCAACCTTTTTACCATCGTGAAATGCACCTTTGTCATGTAATGACAAGAAATCGTCTTGAATGACTTTGCATCCCATCTTGCGAAGACCTGAAAAATCGGTCTCGACTTGATTGACGTACTCATCGTACTTTTTATGATCCATATAACCATCTGGGATAGCTCTTGTATTGACTAAAACTGTATCAATAAAATTGCCACCTAGATGACGATTCAATACTCGTACGTGATCGGCATCAGTGAAGCCTTCTGTTTCACCAATTTGCGTCATAATATTACAAATATAAACAATTTCAGCTGAAGTTTGTTTAACTGCTTCACCAATATCCTTAATCATCAAGTTTGGCAAAATACTTGTAAACAAACTACCTGGTCCTAAGACAACCACATCAGCTTGCATGATTGAGGCGATGACTGGCATGACCGATTTAGGTTCTTCTTCTGGATTATCTGAATCAGTGACCCAGACACGTTTAACGTGCTTACCCGAATGAGTAATTTCATGTTCACCGGCAAGTTTCGTACCATCAGTGAATTCCGCATGCAATGTCAATTTCGTATTGCTAGCTGGGAAAACATGACCATCAACTTTCATCATCTTAGATAGTTCTTGAACAGCATCAAAAATATTAGGTGACATCTCTGTCAAAGCAGCGATAATCAAATTACCGATTGCATGTCCAGAGAAGAAATCATCATTACTCTTGAAACGATATTGGAAAACGTCCATATCGACTTTTGGTAAATCAGATAATGATGCTAAAACATTACGAATATCCCCAGGAGGAACAACGTTAATGTAGTCACGAATAATACCTGACGATCCCCCATCATCAGCTACTGTCACGATTGCAGTAATATTAGCATCCATATTTCTTAAACTATTCAATACAACTGGTAAACCAGTACCCCCACCTATAACTACAACTTTTGGACGACGTCCCTTAACAACACGAACTATCCTATTTGCGTTTGTGGCCATCTTCGATTACCTTCTTTTGTGATTTTTCCATGTCACGATGAGTTATATCAACATAGTACTTCTTCTTTAAATCAGTACCTAAGCGTTGAGCAATTGCAACTGAGCGATGCTGACCACCAGTACAACCGATTGCTATCGTTAGACTAGTCTTACCTTCTTTTTCATAGCCCGGCACGATATCCTTTAGTAATCCATAAAATTTATCATAAAAATTCTTCGTTTCAGGATCATCCATCACATAATCGTAAACAGGTTTATCCATCCCTGTTTGGGTCTTCAATTCTTTGATATAGAATGGATTCTTTAAAAATCTGACATCCATTACAATATCAGCATCGATTGGCAAACCATATTTGAAACCAAATGACATTACTTCAATGTGGAAAGTAGGCATTCCTGTTGATTCTTGGAAATGATTGAATATTTCCTCTCGTAATTGTCTAGGCGTCAAATCCGTCGTGTCAATTTCAACCGAGGCTCGACTTTTAATTTCAGAAAGTAACTCTCTTTCCTTTTCAATTCCGTCAAGCAACCGTCCTTCCATTGCTAAAGGATGACTACGACGAGTTTCTTTATAACGAGATACTAATTCTTCATCAGATGCATTCAAGAAGAGAATCTTCATATCGACTTTTTGATGCTTTTCTTGTTCATCTTCATCAACTTGAGACAACATTGAAAAAATCTCATCATAGAATGCACGTGATCTAATGTCGACAACTAAAGCTACTTTCTTGATCGTTCCGGATTCATGAACCAATTCCCAGAACTTAGGTAACAAGTTAGGTGGCATGTTATCAATACAAAAATAACCTAGATCTTCAAAAGATTGCATGGCAACAGTTTTACCCGCACCACTCATACCGGTTACTATAACTAATTTAAGTGTATCTTTTGTCATTTTGCACCTCACATTCTCTATAAGCATACCATAACAAGCCGGGCGTGTCAGTTTTTAAAAATAAAAAAGCTGCTAAACCTTTTAAAATGATTTAACAACCTTTTATAAAATTTTTATTGTGCATCCTTGGTACGTTTGGTGTCACGCTCCAAGATTGGCTTAAGATATTGACCAGTGTAGCTAGCTTTGACATCAACCAATTGTTCAGGTGTACCAACCCCAACAATTCTTCCGCCACCTTCGCCACCTTCAGGGCCAAGGTCGATCAACCAATCAGCAGATTTTACAACATCCAAATTGTGCTCAATTACTAAAACAGTATTGCCTTCATCGACTAGACGTTGTAAAACACCCAACAGGCGTTTGATATCATCAGTATGCAAACCAGTTGTAGGTTCATCCAAAATGTAGAAATTCTTACCATTAGATTTCTTATAGAGTTCTGAAGCTAGTTTCATTCTTTGAGCTTCACCACCGGATAATTGAGTAGCCGATTGTCCTAATGAAACATATCCTAGACCAACATCTTGAATCGTTTGCAACTTACGTTTGATCTTAGGAATGTTGCTGAAGAAGTCTAAAGCTTCAGAAACCTTCATATCAAGTACCTGAGCAATGTTTTTACCCTTATACGTAACTTCCAAAGTTTCCGAGTTATAACGTGTTCCATGACAAACTTCACATGGTACGTAAACATCTGGCAAGAAATTCATTTCAATTTTAATAATTCCGTCACCACGACAGTTTTCACAACGGCCGCCTTTAATATTGAAAGAAAATCTCCCCTTTTTATAACCACGCAATTTAGATTCATTAGTTTGGGCAAACAAATCACGAATATCGTCAAAGACACCAGTATAAGTAGCTGGATTACTTCTTGGAGTTCTACCGATTGGACTTTGATCAATTGCAATCATCTTATCCAAGTTTTCGTAACCAGTAATCTTCCTATACTTTCCAGGTTTTTGTGAATTGTGGTTCATTTTTTGTGCCAACGCACGTTTTAGAATCATATTAACTAAAGTTGATTTCCCTGAACCTGAAACACCTGTCACAACGATAAATTTACCTAGTGGGAATTTAACATTTAATTTCTTAAGGTTATTTTCTTGTGCTCCAAAGACCTCAACCGACTGTCCATTACCTTTACGACGTTCTAATGGTACCGGGATAAATTTTTTACCTGCCAAGTACTGACCAGTTAAGGACTTAGGATTTTTTTCAACCTCTTCTGGCGTTCCAGCAGCTACGATTTGACCACCATTTTCCCCAGCACCAGGACCGACATCAATTAAATAATCAGCTGCACGCATAGTATCTTCATCATGTTCAACCACGATCAAAGTGTTACCCAAATCACGCATTTTCTTCAACGAACTAATCAAACGATCATTATCTCGTTGATGCAAACCAATTGATGGTTCATCTAAAATGTACATTACTCCTGATAAGTTTGACCCAATCTGTGTAGCTAAACGAATTCTTTGCGCTTCACCACCAGACAAAGTCCCCGCTGAACGAGACAAAGTTAAGTATTCTAGACCAACATTAATCAAGAAAGCTAAGCGATCCTTAACTTCTTTTAGAATTGGTTGAGCAATAACAGTATCTTGTTCACCGAATTTAAGGGCTTTAAAGAATGGCAATTCATCTTTGATCGACATATCAGAAGCCTCGGCAATATCTTTGCCATCGATTTTGACAGCTAAGGCCTTTTTATTCAAACGCTTGCCATGACAAACCGGACAAGTAAGTTCAGTCATGTACTTTCTCATAACTTCACGAGTAAAGTCACTGTTGGTTTCATGGTAACGACGGTTGATATTAGGAAGTACGCCTTCAAAAGCAACGTCTACATCCCGAACACCACCAAAATCATTTTCATAATGGAAGTGGAAATTCTTACCATCAGAACCATTCAAGATAATGTCTTGATCTTTCTTCGGCAACTTTTCAAATGGAGTATTCATATCAATGCCAAATTCTTTACAAGCTTGAGCTAACATTTCTGGATAATACTGTGAACTAATAGGATTCCATGGTTCAATTGCACCTTGAGCTAAAGTTTTAGTTTGGTCAGGAATTACCAAGTCTAAATCAACCTCTAGTTTGATTCCTAAACCGTCACAATTTTCACAAGCACCAAATGGAGCATTGAATGAAAATAGTCTTGGTTCCAATTCCCCAACTGTAAAGCCACACAATGGACAAGCATTCTTTTCAGAAAAGACCATCATATCTGAACCAATTACATCAACGTTCATATAGCCATCGGACAATCTTAAAGCAGCTTCCACGGAATCAAACAGACGAGATTTGATATGATCATTGATCACGATTCGATCAACTACCACGTCAATACTGTGCTTCTTATTCTTATCCAATTCAATATCTTCACTGACATCATGAATTTCACCATCGATACGAACTCTGACATAACCTTGTTTTTTGATCTGATTCAAGGCCTTTTTGTGTTGACCACGTTTAGCCCGAACTACTGGTGAAAGAATTTGCAGCTTAGTTCCTTCATCCAATTTTAAGATTGCATCTACCATTTGTTGAGCCGATTGACTAGTGATTTTCGTGCCATCATTTGGACAGATTGGTGTTCCAACTCGGGCCCATAAAAGACGTAAATAGTCATTGATTTCTGTCACCGTTCCAACCGTTGAACGAGGATTCTTTGAAGTCGTTTTTTGGTCGATCGAAATAGCTGGACTCAACCCATCGATTGAATCGACGTCCGGTTTTTCCATCTGACCTAAAAATTGTCGTGCATAAGAAGACAAACTTTCAACATAACGTCTTTGTCCTTCAGCATACAAAGTATCAAAAGCTAAAGAGCTCTTTCCCGAACCAGATAAACCAGTCATAACGACCAATTTGTTTCGAGGAATCGTTACGTCAATATCTTTTAAATTATGGGCACGTGCACCATGAATCACAATTTTATCATTTAACATTTTTATTACTTTTCCGCCTTTAATTCTAAAATCGTATCACGTAGGTTAGCTGCAGCCTCAAAGTCGAGTTTCTTAGCAGCAGCTTCCATTTGTTCAGTTAAATTCTTCAATAATTCTTTTTGCTCTTTCTTACTCATATCCTTGAAGTCAATATCATCGTCAATCTTTTCAGTTTCAGATTCTGAATTATCAACCTTTTGGAACATAGAAATAGCATCACGAATCGGTTTAACAATTGTTTTGGGTGTGATGTGATGCTCTTCATTGAACTTCTCTTGAATCTTACGACGACGAGCCGTAGCATCGATTGCACCACGCATTGAGTCAGTGATACTATCCGCATACATGATAACTTTACCATGTTCATTTCTAGAAGCACGTCCAATAATTTGAACTAAGGAACGTTCCGCTCTTAAAAAGCCTTCCTTATCAGCATCCAAAATAGCGATCAACGAAACTTCTGGAACATCGATTCCTTCCCGCAGTAAATTGATCCCTATCAAAACATCAAATTTTCCTAAACGCAAGTCACGGATGATCTTAGTCCGTTCCAAAGTCTTGATATCACTGTGCAAATATCTAACTTTTATACCGAGATTTTTGAAATAATCGGTCAAATCTTCAGCCATCTTCTTGGTTAAAGTTGTAACAAAGACACGCTCATGCTTTTCGACACGATCATTTATTTCCGCTACTAAGTCATCAATTTGCCCCATAATTGGACGGACTTCAATTTTAGGATCGAGTAGACCAGTTGGACGAATAATTTGTTCCACTTTGTCTTGAGTCCGTTCTAGTTCATATGGACCTGGTGTTGCCGAAACATAAAGAATTCGATTAACATGTTTTTCAAACTCATCTAATTTTAAAGGACGGTTATCCAAAGCACTTGGCAAACGAAAACCGTAATCAACTAACATTTGTTTTCTGGCGCGGTCCCCATTGTACATCCCGCGGACTTGCGGCATTGTAACGTGAGATTCATCAATCATAATGTTGAAATCCTTAGGGAAGAAATCTAGCAGGGTGAATGGTGGTTCGCCCTCAGCACGCCCTTCCATGTGGCGTGAATAATTTTCAATTCCTGAGGTGTATCCCATTTCTCGCATCATTTCAATATCGTATTCAGTTCTTTGCTTGATACGTTGAGCTTCCAACAATTTGCCTTCTTTGGTAAATTTAGCCACTTGTTGATCCATCTCATCTTTGATTCTTTTCAAAGCTTCATCCATCTTAGAGTCACTGATCATAAAGTGAGTGGCTGGAAAAATCCCGATATGGTCCATCTGACCTTTAATTTCACCAGTCAAGGCATCCATTTCAATAATTCGATCGATTTCATCACCAAAGAATTCCACTCGAATAGCATTGTCATCTCGAGAAGCTGGAAAGATATCGACAACATCCCCACGAACTCTGAATCTTCCACGTTGAAAATCAATATCATTTCGTTCAAACTGATTATCAACTAATTCTTCTAACAATTTATCACGAGCAATTTCTTGTCCGACCCGCAAAGAGATAATACTGTCCGCATATTCTCTAGGATCACCTAAACCAAAGATACAAGAAACAGAAGCAACCACGATCACATCATTACGTTCCAACAACGAACTGGTAGCTGAATGACGCAATTTATCAATCTCATCATTGATACTGGAATCTTTTTCAATATAAGTATCACTTGAAGGCACATAAGCTTCTGGTTGGTAATAATCATAGTAACTCACAAAATATTCAACCGCATTGTGTGGGAAAAATTCTTTCATTTCACCATATAATTGACCAGCTAAAGTCTTATTGTGAGAAATGATCAGAGTTGGTTTATTAAGGTTCTTGATCACATTTGCCATAGTAAAAGTCTTACCAGTCCCAGTAGCTCCCTCAAGTACGACTTCTTTATCACCCTTTTGAAAATCTTTTGTTATCTTATCAATCGCTTGAGCTTGATCTCCAGCAGGTGAGTACTTGGAAACTAAGTCAAACTTATTATCATTTACTCTATCTATCATGAGATAATTGACCCCCTTTGAGCTAAAAAAAACATCTAACTCACTGAATTAGATGTAATTAATGTCAGGTATATCGCTTGCTCTATATTACCATAGCGAACATATTTTCGCCAAGATTTTAATCAGAAGTTGTTAATCTTGGTAACATCAAAAAAATAATCAAACCAACGAAGAATAAGATACTCAATGATGCAGCACCAATCGTTGATTTACCAGTGATTTGTGTCACAATTCCGACCAAAATAGGTCCTAAAACAGCTGAAAATTTACCTAAAATATTATAAAAGCCAAAGAATTCACTACCGGATTTCTTTGGAATCAATTTACCAAAATAAGACCGACTCAAAGCTTGAATTCCACCTTGTGAAGTCCCTACCAGGATAGCTAAGATCCAGAAATCCGTTGCTGTAGTCAATCTTAAAGCATAAAGACAGATTCCAAAATACAAAACAATTCCTAATAAAATACCAGCACGAGCTGATAATCGATTAGCTAGCCAACCATACAAAATGGAAAATGGGAAAGCTACCAATTGAACAACCAATAAAACCAACATCAAAGTAGTCGTGTTAATTCCCATATCCATCCCAATTGAAGTCGCCATTGTAAAAATCGTATCGACCCCGTCAATATAGAAAAAATAAGCAACTAGAAACCAAGCTGCAGCTTTATATTGGCGAAGATGTGTCATTGTCTCCCAAACCCGCTTAAAACTGGAGACGACTGGATGTGGATCTGCTGGCAATGAATAAACTTGACGAACATTTTTTAGCATTGGCAAATAAAAAATGATCCACCAAATTGCTGATAAAGCGAAACTCCATCTTGCAACGCCGTAACTTGACAACATACCAAAGCCACTTGTCAGTTGTAATACTAAGAAAATTATAAACGCTACTACCCCACCCAAATAACCAAAGGCATATCCATTAGACGAAATAGAATCCATTTCATAATTCTCCGCTACATCTGTTAAGAAACTATCATAAAACAAATTTCCCGCCGAATACCCAATTATCGACAGGATATAAACACCGATCAATATTTGCCACTGACTTGAAGGGACGATAGCCAAGCCAAATGTCATAATGATTCCTAAAAAGGCAAAATAATTCATTAATCTTTTTTTATGATGGGGATAATCTGCCAACGCACCTAAAACTGGCGCCAAAATTGATACTAATAGTGTCCCAAAACTATTAGCATATCCCCAAAAAGCTGTCGCATTAGCAGCCGATACGCCAGAATTTTGAGCAACAGATTTAAAATATACTGGTAAAACCGCCGTGGTTACAATGATTCCGTAACCGGAGTTAGCCCAATCGTAAAAAATCCAACTCCATTGTTTTTTATTAAACCTCATAAATTCCCTCTATTCTCTAAAAATATCTTCAATACAGTTGCCAGCTATCTTTTGATCAAATTTTAACCCTAACAACTTAGCAAAGGTTGGTGCCTCATCCACCAAGTTTGCCTTTTCAACCGTTTGATTTTCTTTAACCATAGGACCATTGAAAATAACCGTCGTTTTGTAACCGGCTTTTTGAGGATGATATCCGTGAACACCCTGATAGCGGTCAGGATTACCCATCATTTCGGGTGACACTTTTTCAACTACTTGTGGACGATCGCTTTCATCCGTGAAATAGTAACCAGGTTTTGCTTCAACCATTAAAGTGCAATTTGGATCTGCTCCCATAGCTGCAGCCTCTTTAGCGGAATAAATTTTTTCCACCCCTTCAACGCTGCCGATCAATTCTTTAAGGCGTTCCATTTGATCAAAATTACGGGTATAAATATAAGTACTTCCATCGCAAGTCTTTGCCATCACTGACCATTTCTTCTTGAAAGTTTGGTCTGGCTTTGCAGTCAACCAACCTCTCTTAGCAAACATACTGTTCAAATGAATCATTTTATCCACGTTAATTTGATAATGATCACCTAAAATGACGAAATTAGTATCCTCAAACGTGCCGGCTTTCTTTGTAGCGTCAATCACTTGCTTAACGTGCTTATCTAAGCGATGTAAAGCTTCCATTGCCTCATCAGAACGAACGCCATAACGGTGGCGCATACTGTCCATATCAACCAGATGTAGTAAAGTCAAATTTGGTCGTTTATTCTCAATCGTATCAACCGCACAAGCTGTAATAAATTCATCCAACTGTGGTTGTTTGATTCCATTACGCAATTTGCCATATTTCTTATCCATTTCCAAAATGAATAACGGTGAACTAGCCTTCAAAGAAACCAAAACCTGATTAGTCCAAATTCGATTAGGAAAAATTTCAGCTAGATTATAAGTTATCTTACTTCCAGCCGTAACTGGCCACAAAAAAGCAGCCGTTTTCAAACCTTTTTCATGAGCTAGATCATACAAGGTGGTTGATTTAACATCTTTTTGATACCAAAACCAATCTGGAGAACGACGTTCTGGTTGAATTTTAGTGTTATTAACAATTCCATGCACATTAGGGTATTGTCCCGTGATAATTGATGTATGTGATGGATAAGTCAAAGTTGGATAGATCCCTTGAACTTTTTTGACCCAAGTTCCACCTTCGACCAATTTATTTAAAGTTGGTAATTCTGCTCTATGTTCATCAATGTCTCTAAATCCTAGAGAATCGAGCGAAATAATAATTAAATGTTGATTGTTAGACAATTCTCTTTCCCCTTTTCACAAAACCACATGAAAATATTATATCGCAGTTAAGATAGAGTTGTAACGTCACAAAAAAATAGAATAGGAATAAAGTTTTGGTTTTGTCCTATATTTTTTTTGGGGGGTGGTGGTTGATGCCGTCTTCCGCAACAGCTCTGGGAAATTGCTGGAACGATGTGGGCGCGACTTTACTATGGAGGACGACATCCTTATCCACCCCTCCAAAAAAAGAGACAAGATTTTCTCTTGTCCCTTTGAGTTAAATTTTATTCCCAACCTTCAATTTCTTTTGCAAAATCGGCTAGTTTCTTTGTAGCGCCTTCTTCAGTGTCACTCTTAACACCAACATAGAACTTCAACTTAGGTTCTGTACCAGATGGTCTAGCAGCTACCCATGTGTCATCAGCTAAGACATACTTCAAAACATTAGCCTTTGGTAAGCCAGTTCCTTTAGTACCTTCTGCTGTCTTGTCAGTATCATTGAGATAATCGATTGATTCTACAACTTTTACGCCACAGATCTCATCGATTCCTTCTTCACGAAGTGTCTTCATGATATTGGCCATCTTATCTTTTCCAGAAATTCCTTCAAAGGTCTTGGAAATTGTCTTTTCACGATAATAGCCAAATTCTTTGTAAAGATCTTCTAGAGCATCATAGATTGTCTTGCCTTTTGATTCATAATAAGCTGCAGCTTCTGCTAGTAAAAGTGTTGATTGCATGGCATCCTTATCACGAACGAAAGGTTTAACTAGATAACCATAACTTTCTTCGAAACCAAAGAGGAATTCATTACTTCCTGTTTCTTCAAATTGTTCAATCTTTTCAGCAATATATTTAAATCCTGTTAAAACATTGAACATCTTAATATCATATTTATTAGCGATAGCAGTTGCTAATTCTGATGAAACGATAGATTTAACAACAGCCCCGTTATTAGGTAAAGCATTTAGGCCCTTCTTGGCATGTAACAAGTAATTCAAAAGAACTGAAGCAATTTGATTACCTGTCATCAATTTGTATGAGCCATCAGGTTGTCTGACAGCTGCACCTAAACGATCAGCATCAGGATCAGTTGCGATTAAAATATTAGCACCAATCTTTTTACCGCGTTCGATTGCCAAATCAAAAGTTTGGGCGAACTCAGGATTTGGGAATGGCGTTGTTGCAAATTCTGGATCAAGAATAGCTTGCTCAGTCACCATGTTAAAGTTTTTAAATCCTAATTTTTGGAAGATTCGTGGAGCAATCATTTTACCAGTACCGTGAAGTGGTGAATAGACGAATTTCATCTTGTCACCAATAGTTTCAATCAAATCACGGTTAACAATGACAGTTTCAAGGTTCTTCATATAGTTTAAATCGACATCTTCACCAATTAGAGTCAAAAGTTTTTCTGCTCTTAATTGTGTGACTGGTTTTACTTTAATAGCAAACAAATCGTCAGCTTTTCTAGCAAAACTAGTGATGTTATCTGATTCCTTTGGTGGCATTTGTCCACCATCTGGGCCATAAATCTTGAAACCATTATATTGTTTAGGATTGTGGCTAGCTGTAATCATAATACCAGCGTATGTTGGAATACTTCTTACAGCAAAAGATAATTCAGGTGTTGGTCTGAGACTGTCAAACACATAACTGTGAATTCCATGAGCACCTAATACTTTAGCTGATTCATAAGCAAAATCTTGTGAATAGTAACGTGAATCATAACTGATTGCTACACCTTGAGCCTTAGTCTTTTCATCCAAAGTATCCATGAATGAGGCTAAACCTTCTGCAGCTTGACGAACCGTGTAAATGTTCATTCGATTGATACCAGGTCCAATCAATCCACGCATACCAGCTGTTCCAAACTCCATTGGTTGATAAAATGCTTCTTCCGCAACTTTATCATCCTTTTTCATTTCATTTAGTTGCTCTTTCATATCAAGATCCAAATCTTTGTAGTCGAGCCACTTTTGCATATTATCTTGCCAAGACATTAACTAAATCCTCCTAATTTGTAAGTACTTACAACCATTATAGCAATCATAGAGTACTATTTATATTTGATTACGACAGTTTAAAAGATTTTTTTTAAATAATCCTTAAAAATTGTCCTCAAATATACAAATTAGTCGAAATTATTGCTGATGATTCTGTTGATATCTGTATCATAATATTTTGCTAAAGCAATCAAAGTATCAATGTCTGGCATTCTAATACCAGTTTCATAGTGAGACAAAGTTGTAACGTCAATATTAAGATGTCTAGCAACTTCTTTTTGTGTTACATTTCTTTCTTTTCTAAGAATTTTCAAATTTCGAGCAATATTAAAACCGGATTCATTCATTAGCCTATTCATTTTTTTATCAACTACTTCACGCATAAGAATCACTTCCTGTCTTTTACTAATAGTATATGTTTAAACATGTCTATATTCAATCCATATGCTAATAATAATTTTTTCATTTTTTAGAAAATCCTTGTGCCACAAGCACAAAAAAAGGATTACAAGATGGATACTTCCACCTCATAATCCTCATTATTTAAATTGTAAAAATTAACTACTTAGTTGCTACTGAGTCGTCAGCCAATTCTTGAATATAGTTGTAAGCTTGTTGTCCAGCAATACCACCTTCACCAACAGCTGTTGCTACTTGACGTAGGTCTTTCTTACGAACATCACCGACAGCAAAGATTCCAGGAATCTTAGTTTCCATATGTTCATTGGTATTGATCCAACCATCATTATCAAGCACACCTAAATCCTTGAAAGGTGCTGTCATTGGTTGAATACCAACGTAGATAAAAGCACCCTTAGCAGGAATGACATGTTCTTGGCCAGTCTTTTTATCAACGTATCTTACGCCAGAAACTTTATCATCGTCACTCATGATTTCTTTTACATCGGCATTCCAAACGAATTTGATCTTATCATTCTTAAATGCACGATCTTGCAAGATTTTTTGAGCACGTAATTGGTCACGACGGTGAATAATTGTTACAGACTTGGCCAATTGTGTTAAATAGATACCTTCTTCAACGGCAGAATCGCCACCACCGATAACGGCAACGTCTTGACCTTTAAAGAATGCACCATCACAAACGGCACAGTAAGAAACTCCACGTCCTGATAATTCATTTTCACCAGGAACCCCAATTTTCTTATATTGTGAACCAGTTGCGATAATCAAAGCTTTTGCTTCGTAGTCTCCGTCATCAGTATGAATGATTTTTGTATCACCCTTATCTTCAACAGATTCAACTGCACCGTAACCAAAATCAGCACCAAATTGAGTTGAAGATTTATACATCTTTTCACTCAAATCCGGACCCAAAATTGATTCAAAACCAGGATAATTTTCAATCGCAGCGGTGTTGTTCATTTGTCCACCATATATACCACGATCAAGAATCATCACTGACAAGTTAGCACGTGAAGCATAAAGAGCAGCGGTTAATCCACCAGGACCTGCTCCAATAATTACTACATCATATGATTTCATCGTCGAAAAACCTCCTATTACTCAACAAATGTTACCATTAATTTTCGATTTATCAATTAGATTGCTCACAACTCATTATACCAAGGGTCATCTAACATCCTACGACGATAAATCCAAATACTTATTGCGGCAATGAATAAAATCAATGATAGTACCTGTGAAACTCTTACTCCAGGTAAAATATATAAACTATCTGTTCTCATTCCTTCAACAAAGAAACGTACTGCCGGATACCAAATTAAATAACTTAAAAATACTTCGCCACGCTTTAACAGATGTTTACGATTGCGTAACACCAAAATCAATACTAAGCCAATCAAATTTCCCATTGATTCATAGAGAAAAGTGGGCTGACGGTAAGCTCCATTGATATACATCTGTTCAATAATAAAATGTGGTAAATGTAACGATTGCAAGAAATCCAAGGTCGTCTTTGCACCAAAGGCCTCTTGGTTCATAAAATTACCCCAGCGACCAACAATTTGTCCAAACAAAACTGATGGGGCTGCAATGTCTAGCATTAGCCAAGGTGAAATATTACGTTTTTTACACAAAACTAACAATACGATAAATGCTGCAATCAGGCCACCATAAATGGCGATTCCACCATGCCAAATTTTAATGATTTCTCCTGGATAGGCCATATAATAAGGCAATCTGAAAATCACATAATAAATTCGAGCCCCCACCAAAGCAATTGGGACCCCATACAAAACTAGATCCAAAATATTATCAGGATCTAAATGTCTTCTTTTAGCTTCTCGCATAGCCATAATGACACCAATCAGTGCTCCTATAGCAATAATGACACCGTACCAGTGAATTTCTAATCCGCCTAATTGTAGTGCAATTGGATTTAATGCCAATAAATCAAAACTCATTACTTACCTTCTCCATTTTTTTCTGTCTTAGTTTTAGCTTCATTTTCTTTAATCAGCAAACCAAGATTATCCTCGAATTTCTTCGTTGCGTCATAGCCCATTTTCTTAGCACGATAGTTCATAGCAGCAACTTCGATAATGATGGAAATATTTCGACCAACTTTAACGGGGACGGTAATTTGTGGTACGTCGACATCAAAGAAAGCACGACTTTCTTCCAAAGTTCCAATTCGATCGTAATTCTTGTCCGCTGACCAATTTTCCAAATTAATGATCAATTGAATTTCACTTTGTGAACGAACAGCTCCGGCACCAAAGAGATTCATCACATCGATGATCCCAATTCCACGGATTTCAAGTAAGTGATTCAAGATTTTCGGTGCTTCACCAACAATTGTTTTCTCATCACGTTGGTAGACGTCAACTCGATCATCAGCAATTAGACGGTGACCACGTTTAATAAGTTCCAAAGCCGTTTCACTCTTACCAATACCAGAATGTCCTGTCAAAAGAATTCCAATACCATAAACATCAACCAAAACTCCATGAATCGACTCTCTAGGAGCTAATTTTTCATCTAAATATTCAGTAATCATACTGGAAAGTCTAGTCGTTGGTAATTCCGAACCAATTACTGGCACATGATGTTCTTTTGCAGCCTGGAGTAATTCCTTACTAGGTTGAATATTTCTAGAAATTAATAAAACTGGTGTATCTTCCCGACAAATCTCCAACATAACCTTGTAACGATTATTTGAAGTCATTGAACGTGAATATGATGTTTCAGTTTGACCAAATAATTGGATTCGTTCACTTGGATAATAATCAAAATAACCAGTCAATTCGATTCCTGGACGAGAAATATCGGTTGTAATAACTTTCTTCTCTTTTAATAAATCCTCTCCAGCATAAACTTTCAATTCATTATCTTTTACCATTTGATACACAGTAACAAAATTTGTCATTGCTAACCCCCGTTGATACTTATTTATAATAATTTTATCATTTTAGAAACAAAAAAACGCGTTCTAAACGCGTCTTTGAAAATTATCCATCGTATAACTATTAATAATCGAATGACAAATTGCTAGAATCACTGCTACGACAAGAGCTGAGCCAAAACCATTAAAATTAAAACTGCTTGATCCAACTAACGACGAAGTCATCTCGAGCGTGATGGCATTAATGACAAACGAAAACAAGCCAAAAGTTATAAACGTGATCGGTAACGAAATAATATGTAAAATCGGCTTGATGGTCCAATTCAAAATTACTAGAACAAAACTAGCAATAATTGCTGTTGCTAAACTATCAACGATAAACATATTGGGCAATAGACGTGCGATTGCAATAAACAACAGTGTCTGGATTGCCACTTTTATTAGTAACCTCATTTGATACCCTCATTCTTTTTGAATCAATAATATTTTTTTGGTGATTTCATTCTACGCTTAGTCCGATTATAATCTGTTTCCTGGATATTTCGCTTTTCTGGGATCAAAAAAACGCTGACAACATATACCAAGACTGGCAAAAAGTAAGTAAATGGTAATAAGAAGATAAACGTTAAACGAATCCAAGTTGAGTCTATCCCAAAGAAAGCTCCTAAACCACCACAAACGCCAGCCAACATTCGATCGGTACTTGATCTTGTGAGTCTCTTATTCATAAATATTCACCTCAACTTGTTCAAAAATATACTACATATTCACTAATTAATCAATTTTACTCTTCAACATTAGGAATATGCTTCCGATTCAGTTCTACCACATGTCCAGTATTTAAGTAAACTACCCACTCACAAATATTAGTTGCATAATCACCAACACGTTCCAAGTAACTGGCAACTAACATGTAAGATGAACCGCTTAAAACATTATCAACTGTTTTTTGCATATCCTTAATACATAGTTCATTGATCAAAGTACTCTTCGCATCGATCTCAACATCACGATGGGCCACTTCTTCAGCCATTTTACTATCTTTTTTCAAGTAAGCTTCCAATGAGTCTTCCACGATACTAGTACTCATCTCACCCATTTCCGCAATCAATTTCTCGATTTCAGGGATTCTAGTTTCACCTTTTACGCGAATTGTTTCTGAAGCAATACTTACTGCATGATCGCCCATTCTTTCTAAATCAGAACTTGCCTTTAAAACAGTTACGATCATTCTTAAATCAGATGTAACTGGTTGTTGTAAAGCAATCATTTCGAAAGATTCTTTTTCCAGATCCATCTCACGTTTGTTGATCACATGATCATTTTTGATAACTTCTTTTGCCAAAGATTTATCGTGATCGATGTAAGCCTTAACTGATTTCATAATAGCTTCACTGGCCATCATGCCCATTTCTGAGAAGCGTAAATGTAAATTGTTTAATTGTTCTTCGAAAGTAGTGCGCATCTTTTTTCTCCTAACCGAATTTTCCTGAAATATAATCTTCAGTTTCCTTTTCCTTTGGATTTAAGAAAATATTTTTTGTTTTATCCGCCTCAATTAATTCCCCATTTAGGAAGAAAGCGGTTTGATCGGATATTCTCGAAGCTTGTTGCATATTATGTGTAACAGTAATAATCGTATAATCCTCACGTAAATTTAACATTGTATCTTCCACTTTAGATGACGAAATCGGATCCAAAGCACTAGTTGGTTCGTCTAATAAAATAATATCAGGTTTCACTGCTAAAACTCTAGCAATACATACTCTTTGTTGTTGTCCACCAGATAATGACAAAGCACTTTGATGAAGTTTATCTTTGACATCATCCCAGACAGCTGCATTTTTCAAACTAGTTTCGACAGCTTCATCCAAAACTGCCTTATCCTTAACTCCCGCTAATCTTAATCCATAAATAACATTATCATAAATCGAGAAAGGAAACGGATTAGGTTGTTGAAAAACCATTCCGACTTGTTTTCTAAGTGCTACTGTATCAACATTTGGTGAATAAATATTTTTACCGTTCAATGAAATAGTTCCAGTAATCGTTACATCGGGAATCAAATCATTCATCCGATTCAAACATCTTAAATACGTTGATTTACCACATCCTGAAGGACCAATCAAAGCCGTGATCTCATTTTTATTAAAATCTAGATTAATACCTTTTAAAGCTTCTTTTTTACCATAAAATAAATGTACATCGGAAGATGTTAAAATTTTTTCTGCCACGATTGAATCTCGCTCCTATCCAAAATGTCCTGAAACATAGTCCTCAGTTAATTTAACTTTTGGACGTGTAAAGATTTTTCTTGTCTCATCAAATTCTACTGCGTGCCCCAAGTGGAAAAAGGCTGTATAATCGCTAATTCTAGCCGCCTGTTGCATGTTGTGAGTAACGATAATAATCGTAAATTTATCTTTCAAATTTAACATCGTCTCCTCAACATTGGAAGTCGAAATTGGATCTAAAGCACTGGCTGGTTCATCCATCAATAAAATATCAGGTTTCATTGCAATAGCTCTGGCAATACACAAACGTTGCTGTTGTCCACCAGACAACGCTAAGGCACTCTTATTGAGATCATCTTTAACCTGATCCCAAAGTGAAGCCTGTTTCAAAGTCGTTTCGACAATTTCATCAAGCTTATCTTTGTCGTGTAGACCGTGACGCTTCAAAGCAAAAGTAATATTGTCATAAATTGATTTTGAAAAAGGATTTGGACGCTGGAAAACCATTCCAATGTGTTTTCTAACCTCATAAATATCAACATTATCTTTATTGATATCCAAACCTCGATACATGATTTTTCCTTTGACCGTTGCACCTTCAACATTGTCGTTCATTCGATTCAAAGATCTGAGAAAAGTCGATTTACCAGAACCAGAAGCTCCAATCAGTGAAGTTATCTTGTATCTTTCAAATTGAATAGATGCCTTATGCATCGCTTCCTTCTCGCCATAAAACACTTGCAGATTTTCGGTTTTCATGGCGATTTCATGTTTATCTTCATCCAAATGAAGGATGTGTTCTTTTTGTTCAGTCATATATTATTCACCCGTCATCTTTTTGTAAACTAAATTGCCAATATATCTTGCAAGTAAATTGAAAACTAATACGGCAATGATCAGAACTGCTGAAGCTCCTGCAGAAACTTGCACTGCATCAGGAATCAATCCTTCAGAATTAACCTTCCAAATATGTACTGCCAAAGTCTCCGCCGGACGCATCAAATTCAAAGGACTCGTAATACTGAAAACATTGAAATTTGTAAAATCTAATGGCGGAGCACTCTGACCAGCCGTGTAAATTAAAGCTGCAGCTTCACCAAACACTCTACCGGCACCGATGATCATCCCAGTAATAATTCCAGGTAAACTGTCGGGAATTATTACGTGAATAACAGTTTCCCACTTTGAAAGTCCTAAGGCTAGACCAGCTTCTCTTTGTGACTGCGAAACTGACTGCAATGAGTCCTCAACGTTTCTCGTTAAAATCGGTAAATTAAACACTGTCAATGTCAATGCACCTGAAAGAATTGAAAAGCCAAATTTAAAACTGATTACAAAAATTAAAAATCCAAATAAACCAACTACGATTGATGGTAACGAACTCAAAACTTCAATCGAAACTCTAATTAATTCAACTAATTTATTTTTACCAGCATATTCAGATAAATAAATACCAGCCGCAATTGAAATCGGAATTGAGATCAGCATTGATAAAATCAAAAGGAAAAAGGAATTAAATAGTTGAATTCCTACACCACTACCAGCTTGAAAAGCCTTGGAACCCGATGTCAGAAAATGCCAATTAACATATCGTAAACCACTGCCAAGGATGTAAACTAATAGCCCAATTAAAATCAAGACAATCAGACCTGACATAAAATAAATTACACCAGTTGCAATCTTGTCTTTTGTTTTTTCATTAAACATTAAAATTCACCCCGCTTGGCAATTCTTCTAATAACAAAGTTAAAGAGAAGTGACATTAGTAATAGTAAGAGTGCTAATGACCAAAGAGCATTATTGGCCGTTGAACCCATGATTGTATTTCCCATATTCATCGTTAGGACACTAGTCAAAGTCGATGAAGGTGAAACTAGATTTTGTGGTAACAACATAGCATTACCAATTACCATTTGAACCGCTAGGGCTTCACCAAATGCTCTAGCCATTCCAAAGACTACTGCTGTCAAAATTCCTGGTGTAGCAGCTCGTAAAACAACCTTATGAATTGTTTGCCATCTAGTAGCACCCAAAGCTAATGAGGCCTCTCGATAATATCTAGGTACAGATTTTAAAGCGTCAACTGACATCGATGTGATCGTTGGTAAAATCATTACGAACAAAACAAATGAACCGGCTAAAATACCAAAACCACTACCGCCAGCAATTTTTCTTACAAATGGTACGACAATCGTCAAACCGATAAATCCATAAACTACTGAAGGAATACCGACCAATAGTTCAATTACCGGCTGTAAAATTTTACGACCCCATTTGGGGGAAATTTCAGTCATAAACAGAGCAGCTGCAATCGCAAAAGGAGTCCCAATCAAGGCTGCAATCAGCGTAACTGAAAACGAACCAACAATCATTGGAGCAGCTCCAACAATGGGATGACCTGCACTGTCTAATTTATTTGGTGCCCAAACCGAGTGTGTTAAGAAATCAATTGGATTAACGCCATCCTTAATAAAAATCAATACACCTCTGGAAGCGACGAAACCAATAATGGTAACGACTAAAATAACGATAATGGCAGTAAAACTGAAAGAAATAATTTTACCCCGAGTTTCCCTTTTAGCTGAAACAGATTTCTTAGTTAAACTCTCCCTAATTGGATCTTTCAAATTATTTTACCCCCTTCGAAACGGGCGTAACATTGCCCTTATAGTCTTTTTGATACTGCATATCTTTTATTGGAACATAATTCATTTTTTTAACAACATTCTTTTGAACTTCATCAGTCATAATAAAATCTAGGAATCTCTTCGTCATCCCAGTTGGTTCACCATTAGTATATAGGTGTTCATATGACCAAATTTTCCACTTATTAGTTTCTATATTTTCAATTGTTGGTTCGACACCATCGACATTAATAGTTTTCACAGTGTCATTTAAATATGGCATAGCTAAATAACTAATCGCTCCAGCAGTATTGTAGACAATTTGTCTAACCATCCCACTGGAATCTTGTTCTTGAGCACGAACGAATGGAGTACCTGCCATGACATCACTTTCAAATGATGAACGAGTACCACTACCATCAGCACGATTAATAATTGTTATTGGAAGATCTTGTCCACCAACTTGCTTCCAGTTCTTAACTTGACCCGAAAAAATTTGTTTCAATTGCTTTAAGGTCAACGATTTGACCTTTACATCCTTGTTAACTATGGGAACCATTCCTACTGCAGCAATTCGATGATCAACAAGTTTGGTGGCATCAATATCTTTTTTCTGTTCAGCATACAAATCAGAATTACCGATATTTACCGCCCCTTGTTGAATCTGGCTCAGTCCTGTTCCGGTTCCGCCTCCTTGGACGTTTACATACTCGTTAGGATTACTCTTAGTGAATTCTTCCCCGGCAAGTTCGACTAACGGTTGAGCAGCTGAAGATCCAACTGCTGTAATAGTTTGTTGGCTTGTGGTGCCTTTGCAACCAGCTAAAACAAAAATACTACTAAACATAATTGCAAATAATGCGACAAGTCTTTTTTTCAATGTTCTCACCTCTATCCTATCTAGGATAGTACAACAATGTATATTTTTTGTATAAAAAAATGCCATGATAAAATAAATTATTTTATCATGGCAAATTTTTTATAATGGGATGTTAACCGTAAAAGTTGTTCCCAATCCGATGTGCGATTCTAAGCGAATGTCGCCATCTAAAGTATCCAAAGTTTCTTTAACAATAGCTAATCCTAAACCGGTACCACCTGTTTCCAAACTTCTGGAACGATCGACCCGATAAAATCTTTCAAAGATTCGACCTTGATCAGCTTCAGAAATTCCAATTCCAGTGTCGGTAATAATAAATTTCAAACGATTTTCAATTTCATCATGATGCAATTCAATATCAATTGAACCATTTTCTTTATTATAAGAAATAGCATTCTTAATCAGATTACGGAAAATAAGATTGATTTTTTCTTTATTGATTGTCACTTCTTCGTTACCAAAGAATTTCTTATTGATAGTCAAATGATGTTCCTTGATTGCCAAGGACTGTTGTTCCAATATTTTATCAATATCAGTATGTAAATTAACCGATTCAACTTTTGGATTAACTTTCTTGACGCGTGATAGGGATAAAATATCCTGAATCAATTCAGTTAACCTAATGCTTTCGCTATGAATGATCTTCAAGAAATGTTCTAATTTCTCAGGGTCATCCTTTGCCCCAGCCAACAGTGTCTCGGAAAAGCCTTCGATCGAAGTTACTGGAGTCTTCAATTCGTGACTGACATTATTGACGAAATCGACTTGCATCCGTTCTATCTGGCGACTCTGTGTCAAATCATATAAAATAACCAAAACTTGTTGGTCAAAATCTTCTCGGGTGTGAACCAATCTGATCACATTAGCGTCGACATACTTTTGAGAATTTCCGACTAATTGGATCTCACGATGATGATTTTTATTTTTCTTCAAAGTATGCTCGATCATTCGACTCAGACTGTAAGTCTTAACATCTTCAATGAAAGGATGAATATCACTAGAAATATTGACGTCTAGTAACGATGCCATCGCCTGATTATGCATCAAGACATCCCCCTGCGAATTCAATAGCATGACCCCAATGGGCAAATGACCAACTAATCCACGAAATCTTCGTTCACGCAAACGGACATCGTCTCGTAATTCGTTAATATCCATACTGATTTTATTTGTTTGCTCAACTAATCCGTATAACTCGTCATCTGGAGATAGGATCAACGAAGACATCTCTTTATTCTTACGAACTCGTCTTAAATTCTCAGTCACACTTTGGATGTCCTTGCTGAGCATTTGACGTTTTCGATAATAAAAGAGAATTACTGAATCAGTAATGATAAAATACATCAACGCAATCAAAGCAAAAGTCAATGGAGCCTGACTCCATAAACGTTTATAGCGTTTTGCGACTACATAACGAGATCCAGACATATAGTACATAATTCTTTCATTCATACTTGTGTCTGAAACATAATTTTTACCAGGTGCAACACGTCCTCGATGGAACATGTCATAAGCTTTTTTCTCAAGATAAGTACTTTCTTTATTAGAGTTGACATACTCTAAGCCAGCAATCTTGGCGGCAGTTTCTGGCTCATGATTCTTTCTCAACTCTTGGTAAGAAATTGTTTCTTCAGTAAACATATCCTTTTGTGAATCACGCAAAATGGTATCTGAAAAAATTACTAACACAATAAAGATAACTACCGAAATCAAAATAGCAATAATGGGTCCTATTTTCCTTCTCATCGTTATACCTCTAATATATAACCGAATCCATGCACGGTTTTAATTATTTGTGGATCTTTGGTGTCCTTTTCAATTTTATCACGAAGGTGGCTAATTTGAATATCAACCATCCTCATTTGAGAATTTGAATTGATTCCCCAAACATTATCAAAAATTTGTTCACGAGATACAACAATGCCTTTATTTCTAATTAAAAATTCTAATAATTCATACTCTTTTTTGGTTAAAGAAATCTCTCTACCATCCATCACCAAACTTTTGACGTCGGTATTCAGTTGAAACTCCTTCTTGTGTTGCACGGATGTAGTACGACGCAAAACAACTTCAATTCTAGCCAAAAGTTCTTTAATGCTAAAAGGCTTAGTAATGTAGTCGTCAGCTCCACTGATCAATCCTTGAATCTTACTATCCTCAGCATCGACGGCGGTCAAAAAAATTACGGGTGTTAAAATATCGGATTGACGCATCTTTTTCAAGACTTCCATCCCGTTCATTTTTGGCAACATTTGATCCAATAACATTAAATCAAAATCATCGGTACTAACTTTCTCAAAAGCCATCGCTCCGTCTGTTGCAGTACTCACCTGATAGTCATTATTTTCCAAATTATATTCGATCAATTCCAAAATTGCAGGTTCATCATCGACTACTAAGATCTTGCTTTTCATTTTTAGTTAACTCCTTGTAGTTTCCATTGGAGATAAGCGTAAATAAAGGGATCCAAATCACCATCCATTACTGCTTGACCATTTCCGGTCTCATAGTTTGAACGATGGTCTTTAACCATGGTATATGGGTGGAAAACATAAGATCTGATCTGTGAACCCCAACCAATATCCTTTTGTTCCCCTTGAATTTGTGCATGTTTTTTAGCACGCTCTTCTTCTTCACGTTGGAAAAGTTTCGCCTTCAACATATTCATGGCTGTCTCTCTATTTTGCAATTGTGAACGTTGGGCTTGGGAACTGACAACGATTCCGGTTGGTAAATGAGTAATTCTAACCGCAGATGAAGTTTTGTTAATGTGTTGACCACCAGCACCTGATGATCTGAAAACATCAACTCTTAAATCATCATCATTAATTTCAACGTGTATACTATCATCCAATTCTGGCATAACATCGACCGATGCAAAGGAAGTGTGACGACGACCAGCTGAATCAAATGGTGATATTCTAACTAGACGATGGACGCCACGCTCTGAACGCAATAAGCCGTATGCATTTTTTCCACGGATCATCATCGTTACACTCTTAATACCAGCCTCATCGCCAGGTTGATAGTCTTCAATCTCAACTGAAAAATTGTGTTGTTCTGCCCAACGTTGATACATTCTCAACAGCATTGAACCCCAGTCTTGCGATTCCGTTCCACCAGCGCCAGGATGAATCTCCATAATTGCATTGTGCGTATCATACGGTTCTGACAATAACATCATTAACTCATAAGAACGAAGTTTTTTTTCTAAACTGGACGATTCGTCCACCATTTGATCCATCAAATCATCCTCAGGATCTTCCTGATAAAGTTCAGCCGCAACTTTAATATCATCTAACCCTTGACTGAGCTCATTAAAATTATCATATTTATCTTTCATTGACTTAGTATCATCAATAACTTTTTGTGCTTTATCATGATTATCCCAAAAGCCAGGTTCAGCCATCTTATTCTCATTCTCAGCGATACTTTCTTCGAGTGATTCTAAGTCAAAGAGACCCCCTGAACTGACTTATTTTGTTTTCCATCTCGGAAATCTTATTTTTAATCTCTCCAAATTCCATTTAATCACCTTTATAAAAAAAGCAGGCCCTAAGGCCCGCTTTTTATCTTTCCATATTTTGTCTGATTTCGGCCTTCATGAATAGTCTTGTAACATCATATTCAATATCTGAAACCATTTCTTCAAACATTCTGTATCCTTCTTCTTGGTACTCAACCAAAGGATTCAATTGACCGTAACCACGTAGTCCAATTGATTGACGTAGTTGATCCATGGCATCGATATGATCAGTCCAATGTTCATCAACAACTCTTAGAATAACAACTTTTTCGAATTCAAGCATTTGAGCAGGATCACCAAGTTGTTGCTTCTTTTCTTCATAGTTCTTCTTAACAAAATCCATTAAATAATTAATGATTTCGTCTTGTGACTTAAGTTGTAAATCAACGACTGACATTTGATTTTCATTTACTAAAGCAGATTTAGCAAAGTCAGCAATTGCTTCCAATTCCCAATCTTCTTGTTTACCTTGAGTGTGAACATCAACTTGTGCCTTGATAGTACGTTCGATCATTGGCATTAAGACTTTATCAAGATCTTTGTCTTCATTGATTACTTGCATACGTTCTTTATAGATTACTTCACGTTGTTCACGCATAACATCATCATATTGCAAAGTATTCTTACGTGTATCATAGTTGTTACCTTCAACACGTTTTTGAGCTGATTCAACTTGACGCGTCATCATCTT
The DNA here is from genome assembly GCF_036913615.1 of Companilactobacillus miaonis. NCBI lineage: Bacteria > Bacillati > Bacillota > Bacilli > Lactobacillales > Lactobacillaceae > Companilactobacillus > Companilactobacillus miaonis. Next base: position 105,442 of record NZ_JAYKTX010000006.1, read on the forward strand.
ACTTTGAATAACAGCATCATCGTCTTCAATCTTCAAAGCCTTTAAGACACGTTTGATTCGGTCTGAACCGAAACGCTTCATCAAGTCATCCTCAAGTGACATGTAAAATTGTGTTACACCTGGATCTCCTTGACGACCGGAACGTCCACGAAGCTGATTATCAATACGACGTGATTCATGGCGTTCAGTACCTAATACACACAAACCACCTAATTCTACGACGCCAGGTCCTAATTTAATATCAGTACCACGACCAGCCATATTAGTAGCGATAGTAACAGCACCACGTTGACCGGCATTCATAATAATTTCAGCTTCCTTAGCGTGGTTCTTAGCGTTCAAAACTGCATGAGGAATACCTTCTTTATCCAATAATTTAGATAGGTATTCTGATGATTCAACCGCAACTGTACCAACTAGAATTGGTTGACCCTTAGCGTGACGACGTTTGATATCTTTAACTACTGCGGCAAACTTACTCTTTAATGTTGGGTAAAGTAGATCTTCTTTATCATCACGAATAACTGGTTTGTTAGTAGGAATTGAGATAACTTCCATGTTATAGATTTCTCTAAATTCTTCGGCTTCTGTTTTGGCAGTACCAGTCATACCAGCTAGTTTATCGTACATACGGAAGAAGTTTTGATAAGTGATGTTAGCCATAGTCTTGGTTTCATCTTGAATCTCAACACCTTCTTTAGCTTCAATAGCTTGGTGCAATCCATCAGAATAACGACGACCATCCATAACACGACCAGTAAACTGATCAACGATCTTAACTTCGCCATCTTGAACCACATAATCAATATCAAGACTCATAATGAAGTTAGCACGCAAAGCTTGATCCAAATGGTGATTCAAAACAGTATTGTCAATATCATACAAGTTATCAAGGCCAAAGTAATCTTCGGCCTTTCTGATACCAGTTTCTGTCAAACTGATTGACTTAGTTGGCCAATCAATCTTGTAATCATCTTTTTCAAGAGTTTTGGCAAAACGGTCAGCACGAACATACATTGCAGTTGACTTTTCCGCTGCTCCAGAAATGATCAATGGAGTTCTAGCCTCATCGATCAAAATGGAGTCAACTTCATCGACGATTGCATAATGCAATGGACGTTGAACCATTTGTTCCTTATAAACAACCATGTTATCACGAAGATAATCGAAACCTAATTCACTATTAGTTGAATAAGTTACATCACAGTTATAGGCAGCACGCTTTTCTTCTGGGTCCATACTATTGAGATTCAATCCAACAGTTAGACCAAGCCACTTGTACAATTCACCCATCTCTTTAGCATCACGGCCAGACAAGTATTCATTAACTGTAACAACGTGAACACCTTTTCCAGCAAGAGCATTTAGATAAACTGGAAGTGTAGCAGTCAAAGTTTTACCTTCACCAGTTTTCATTTCAGCGATATTACCTTCATGAAGTGTAATACCACCAATTAATTGAACTCTAAATGGATAGAGTCCCAAAACTCTTTTGGCACCTTCACGAGCGGTTGCAAAAGCTTCTGGCAAAATATCATCAAGTGTTTCACCATTGGCTAGTCTTTCTTTAAATTTAGGAGTCTTAGCTTGAAGTTCCTCATCAGAAAGCTTGCTATATTCATCAGCGTAACTCTCGATTTTATCGGCAATCTTGCCCATACGTTTAACTTCTCTTTTATCGCTTTCGACCCATCTTCTTAGCGGATTTGCCATATTTATATATCTCTCCTAAGTGTAATAAACATACTCTTAATAGTAGCATTATTTTTTAAACTTTTAAACTTAATATCTTTAAAATAGACTTTTCAGGAATACAATGATACACCACTTTTACTAGTAATAGTGTTAAGAATGCTTTACAAAGTAAAAAACTAAGTTTTTTATTTGTATATAACTATGTCGGCCTCCATAGCAGATCCTTGGTTTATTTACTTTCCCACTTCAAAATAGATGTAACAGTCTTTGGAAATACTCAGCTCTAAAATTCCAGAACGTTCCATTATTTCCTGAAGCTGTTGTAAAAGATGGCTTCTCTCACTACTCAAAATAAAGAGCTAGCAAACAAAAAAGCCTAAGATAACCATCTCTGATTACCTTAAGCTGTTTATTTTAAAAAACTAACACTCAATTTTCTATTCGTTTGTTTCGATCAAACCATACTTGCCGTCATTACGTTTGTATACAATACTTGCACCATTAGTTTCTGAATCTTCGAAGATGAAGAATTCATGGCCTAACATTTCCATTTGTAGAACGGCTTCTTGAGCATCCATTGGTTTCAATGAAAGACGTTTTGTTCTAACGATTTCTGATTTATCTTCTTCAGTATCTTCTGGTGTTACATCATCAATAGGAATATCTCTAATGCTGCCACTTTCACGACTCTTACGATTTACACGAGTCTTAAATTTCTTAATTTGTCTTTCTAGTTTATCGATTACTAAATCAATTCCTGCATATAAATCGTCATTTACTTCTTCAGCTCTCAATGTGATATATGGCAATGGAATTGTAACTTCAACCTTTGTACCCTTTGATGGATATGTCTTCAAGTTTACATGAGCAATAGGATTACTATCGTCACTAAAATATTTTTCCATCTTGGAAATTCTCTTTTCGACATATTCACGAATTGATGAAGTTACCTCAATATTTTCACCACGTACATTAATCGTTAACATAATAATCTCTCCTTCCGACGAGTAGGAAATCAAAGAGTGTTCTTACTTCTCTTTAATGCAATTATAATATTCTTACGCCAATATGACAACGTTTACACTATCTTGATAATGAAAACGTGGAAATATTTTTAAATCCACGTTCAAAAAATATATCATGAGCATGCATCAAAGTACGCCCTGTCGTATAAACATCATCTAAAATCAAAATACTCTGACTTTTTGATAATTGATCAATTGCTGGTTGGGCAAAAAAGGTTTGTGGCGAATGCATTCGCTCCAGACGATTCTTTTGTGCTTGAGGTCTATCGGCATCTTTTTTTCCCAACAAATTTTTTAAATCAAATATATCTGCGTACAATTCATAGACTGGATCAAAGCCACGTGCTTTCAGATGACTTGGGCTAGCCGGAATATAAGTAACTACATCGAAGTGATTTTTCAAAGACCAACTCTTTATATCTTGATAGAAAAGTTTTGCTAACAAGACATCTCCATACCTTTTATACAGCTTAAAGTAGCTGTGTATGAACTGATTATACTCAAACAAAGCTTGATGGCAATTGATTTTGTGATAATTTTTCTCCCAAATTTGACAGTCAGAACAAATTCCTCCACTCTCTGGCTTAAAACATCTTGGACAATTATCCCTGTCTATCAAGGGTTTTAACTGTTGTCGACAAAAATTACAGATATAATTAGGCGTGATTGGTGTTAATGAAAATATTTCTATAATTTTTAAATTATTGGTTATTTCTGAACCACAATTTAAGCATTTCATTTCTTAGCCTGGCGATTGAGCAAATTTATTTCAGCGCAGGCTTGTTTGATCTGCAAATTGTAATAACAATAATAAAAGTGCACCTCATCATCAAACGAATCTTTGCCACGCCCGGCACGACCGGCTATTTGAATCAAAGAGGTTTTTGAAAATTCTTTGGCATCAGCGTTGAGCACTATTACCATAATTTTTTTGAAAGTCACACCACGTTCCAAAATCGTTGTGGTCAAAATGACCTGAACTTGTCGCTCACGAAACTTTTGTACTTTTTCTAAACGCTGCGGATCTTTAGAACTGACGGTCACAAACGTTAAATCTGGAAATTCTCGATGTAATTTTTTTGAAAAAGCCAACATTTCAGGAATTGAAGGAAAAAATAACATTACACGATGATTTTTAAAAGCTTGCTGTAAATGTAATTTTAAGCGCGGATTAATGCCCAGAAAATCAATCTTTTTAAATAACAAATGACACTTCGGTTCCGGTAAAGGATGACCGTGAAATCTCTGATACAATTTAGTCAGTGAGATTTTTTTATTTTGCACTTCATCGATCAACGCTTGGGGAGGAGTCGCAGATAAGTAAGTAATCATTCCCGTTTCTTTTTTCGCCTTTTTAATAGCTTTATGCAGCATTAAACTGCCCGCTAAAGGATAGGAATCCACTTCATCAACAATTAAAACATCGAACGCTTTTTCAAATCGAATCAACTGGTGCACCGTCATAACAGAAATTTGCGTCAAATGATATTTCTCCAAACTTTGACCATGAAACAAGCCAATCGAAGTATTAGGAAAAACTTTTTGTAACCGTGGAAATAATTCAATACAGACATCCACTCGTGGTGAACAAATAGCAATCCTTTGCTGATTTTTTAAAGCTAGTTCAATCAAGGGGAAAGTCATCTCCGTTTTACCGGCCCCCGTCACTGCCCAGACTAAATGATCACGATGCTTTTTAAAAGCTTCTGTAAGCTCTCTGACACCAATTTCTTGATTGGTTGTCAACTTACCGTCCCACTTCAAATATTGACTCTGAACCGGGAATTTAAGCTCTGACGGTGTAATCAGCAGTCGATCATCTGTATTAATTTTCCCAAGATTGATACAATTACGACAATACTTGGTCTCACTAATCGGCATCAAACAGCGACGGCAATAAACTTGCTTGTCCTCCTGATAAGTCGCTGAATAAATTTTGGCCCCATACACAAGCAGTGTCGAGATAGTATCTGAATCCAAATCACGCAAATTAAATATGCGTCCACCTAAGTACTCTTCTAAATTTGTCATACTCTAAATTACGTTAAAAGGAGAATTTATTTTTGGAAAATTATAAAACAATTGCCAAAACTGGCAGTTTCGAAAAGGATATTAAAAAATCACGCTTCATCGCCCACATCGCTCAGACTAACTCTGAGGATGAAGCTAAAGCATTCATTCAAAAAATTCGTGAACAAGAATCTGGTGCAACCCACAACTGTACCGCCTATGTTGTCATGGAAAAGATTAAAACAGAAAGGATGTCCGATGATGGTGAACCCAGTGGTACCGCTGGCTCCCCAATTCTAAACGTCCTACAACAACAAGATCTACTAAATATCTGTGTTGTAGTAACGAGATATTTTGGTGGTATCAAATTGGGCGCTGGTGGCCTGATCAGAGCTTATTCATCAACCACAGCTGAAGCCATCCGAGACATTGGTTTGGTCGAAAATCGAATTCAACAAGGTTTTGAACTGACTATTCCTTATCATCTTTTTGATAAGTTTGAAAATTATGCAAAAAATGAAAAAATCAATTTAGAAAATAAACAATTCGCAGCTGATATCAAATGTGAAATTTTCTTGGATTTAGATACGACTGAACAGACAGTTCAAGATATTAAGGATCTCTTTCAAAACCAAATTACGTTAAAGCAAACTAAAAAAACTTACAAACAAGTTCCAATTGAAGCTAACTAAATTCATATTAATTACCGTTAACATTTCAAAAAAACAGCATCCATAACTTGAGACGTGACTGACTTTTAGTCAAATACGTTCCAGAAATAGATGCTGTTTTTTATTTTGATAAATATCAATCATATTTACCAGTTTGAATTGTAAAAGCAACACTATCATTACCTTTACCTTTGTAATCTTTTTGACCTTCACGCCACATTTGATACATTTCACGATACTTAGCGTAATCAGGATACATATTGTTACGAATTCCTCTAGGAATTGCATCCCAGTCAACAAAATTTATTCTAGAAACATAGATTCCTCGATGCCTAACCATCGCATATGGCTTATCCTTCGGCGGCAATCCTCCGTAAAAAGTCAGAAACATTGAATCTCCAAAAGCATTATCCGTTACCACCATATTCTTAAACGGACTACCCAAAGTCTTTTTAGTTTTAGTCCCGACTTTGATGTAATTAAAATCTGAAGTTTTCGCTGTTTCTTCTGTTGGCAAGGCTGCATAACCTATTTTAGTTTGCAGCAATGGATTGAACCGATCGACGGTAGCATTCTTATACTGATACGTCGAAAGGAAAATGAAACCACCACCAACGAAAATCAAAATAGCAATCACGACGATCAACCATTTCTTGTAAACCTTTTTTAATTTTAAATCCTTATCAATTTTTGCCACTGTTGACACATCCCCTTTTAAAAATTCATCCAAAGAGACATCTAAAATAGAACTCAAATTGATCAATAACGAAATATCTGGATAAGTTCGACCAGTTTCCCAGCTTGAAATTGTTTTATCCGAAACATTTAATTTCAAAGCTAGTTCCCGTTGCGTTAAATCATTTTGCTTACGATACTTCTTCAATTGTTCACTTAACTCCATTTTTCATCTCTCCTCAATTCACATTTAAAAGGAATTTCTACTTACATACTACCTATGTCCTGTAGATAGGCAATAGTTCTGGAGTCTAACAATTGTAGAATCCGAATTTAGACAAAAAAAACAGGCGTTATAACGACGTCTGTTAGTTTTTCTTTTCTAATCGTTTGATAAATTTTTGAATTGCCCGCAATAGTGGCTGGCGATTATCACCTAAGAGTCCAATCGATTCGATGAATAATTCCAAACCAATTAAAACCCCTATCGTCAATAAAATACTGCCCCACAAAGTTGATAGTGGATATAACAGTGAAATAAAAGCAAAGACTAATGATAATCCATAAATAACTAAAACAGTTTGACGATGTGACAAGCCTAGTTGCATTAACCGGTGATGCAAATGATGTTTATCAGCTTGCATGATCGGTTTCTTGTTTAATAACCGTCTCAAAATCGCATAGACAGTATCAGTGATTGGCACACCCATGATGACTACCGGCATCAACAAGGTAACGAAAGTAACGTTTTTCAAACCTTTCAGTGAGAAAACAGCCATCATAAAGCCAATGAATAATGAACCCGTATCACCTAAAAAGATGCTAGCAGGGTGAAAGTTATGCGGTAAGAAACCTACTAAAGCAAAAACTAAAGCAAAAATCCAAATTGCAACATAAACATTGGTTAGGTTTAGGAAGAAGTATGCCATCACGCCCATGGTAAATAGCGCAATAATCGAAACTCCTGTTGCCAAACCATCCAAACCATCAATCAAATTAACCGCATTAGTAATCGCAATAATCCAAATAATCGTAATCGGCAAACTCCACCAACCTAATTCAAATGAACCAATAATTGGTAAAGTAACCTCATTCATTCTAATTCCAGCAAGGAAGTAAATGACTAACGAAGCCGCAAAAATACCAGCTAATTTAGCTTTTGGTGATAGTTCACGGATATCATCAATGATTCCTGTTAAGACAATAATACACTCAGCCAAAAAGACACTAAACAATTCGTGCGTTGGGAATTGTTCACGCAGCAAAGCAAACGTAGCAAAATTAAATGCAATAAAAATAGCCAAACCACCCATTGTAGGCATTGGCTTGATATTGACACGCCTTGCATTTGGTTTATCAACTGCACCTAAAATATAGGCTAACTTTACTACGAAAGGAGTTATGATGGCCGATATAATCATCGTTAAAAATAATTTTACTATTACACTAAACATACCCGACATTTTTGAAAAACTCACTTTCCATTAATAGAACAATTATACAATACCAAATCCCCAAACAAAAAGGAAATTAAAAAAGAGCGCATCTTACGATACACCCCTCTTATTTAGCCAATTCTACTTTTCTAATTTCACGAACAACTGTAACTTTAATGTGACCAGGATACTCAAGATTCTGTTCAATTTCCCCTTTAATATCACGAGCTAAGATTGCAGCTTGATCATCAGAAATCTCTTCTGGTTTGACCATGACACGAATCTCATGACCAGCCTGAATAGCATAACAGTGATCAACGCCATCATGCTTATTGGCAATTTCTTCAAGTTTTTCTAGTCGATGGATATAATTTTCCATCGATTCTGACCTTGCACCTGGACGTGCAGCCGAAATTGCATCAGCAGTCGCAACAATTGTTGCAATAAATGACGTTGGTTCTACATCCTCATGATGTGAAGCAATCGTATTGATGACTACTTCTGGTTCTTTGTATTTAGTAGCGATATCAACCCCTATTTCAACGTGTGAACCATCAACCTCACGATCGATAGCCTTGCCGATATCGTGTAATAAACCTGCTCGTTTTGCTAACATAACATCTTCACCCATTTCAGCAGCCATTACAGCGGATAATTTAGCTACTTCGATTGAGTGACTTAAAACATTTTGACCGTAACTTGTACGATATTGCATACGTCCAATAATCTTGATCAAATCAGGATTAATTGAACTGATACCTAAACTATAAATGGTCTGTTCACCAATTTCACGGATGTGATCATCCATTTCTTTACGAGCTTTATCAACCATCTCTTCAATTCTAGCTGGATGAATTCGCCCATCTTCAATCAATTTCTCAAGTGCCATTCGAGCAATTTCTCTTCTGACAGGGTCAAAAGCACTCAAAGCGACTGCTTCAGGAGTATCATCAATAATCAAATCTACCCCCGTCAAAGCCTCAATTGTCCGAATATTTCTACCTTCACGACCAATGATTCTCCCCTTCATGTCCTCATTAGGCAAGGTAACAGTCGTAACGGTATTTTCGGAAACCGTATCGGCGGCACTTCTTTGAATAGCTGCAACAATCAATTCTTTTGCGTCTTTTTCAACGTGTTGCTTAGCTTGTTCTTCACTTTCTTTAATCATTTTGGCACGCTCATGTACCAATTCTTTGTTCAACTTACCAAGAATAATTTTTCTTGCTTGTTCACGTGTTAAGTTACTTACTCTTACCAGCTCCGCTTGCTGTTCATTAAGAGTTTCAGTCAATTGTTTATCTTCTTCACTAAGTTTATGTTGTCGTGCTGAAATATCATTCTCATTCTTCTCGATATTTTCCTCACGCTTTTCAAGCGATTGGTCTTTTTTATCCAAAATGTCTTGTCTTTCGAGAATGCGATTTTCTTGTTTCTGAATGTCTTTACGACGTTCCTTCAATTCATCTTCTTGTTTCTCACGATATTGATGAATTTCATCTTTGGCTTCAAGAAGCGTTTCCTTTTTCAAGGATTTAGCGGCTTTCTTTGCGTCCGAAACAATATCTTCAGCAGTTTGTTTAGCTTGTGAAAGTTTCTTTTCGTAAGCATCTTTACAGAGAGCATATCCGAATAGTATACCTACGATCAATGTTACTAGAGCGAAAGAGAAGGTTATGATAGCTGGATACACGCTATCACCTCCATATTTGCTTTTTTAAAAAGATTTGTTTGTAAAATTATTGTTACAAATTATTTACATACAACTTAATATTATAGAATAAATATAGCCTGTCAACCAAGTAAAAAGAAAAAAAGAGACTTATTCAGTCTCTTTTTTATTAGAATCAGGAATTAAATCAATATTTTCGCTCTTTTTTTCAGTAGATCTTAAATCTTTTTTATCTTTTGAATCTGCTTTGTCAACTGACTTATCATCTGAATCTGACTTATCAGCATCTTCTTTTTTACCATCCATGCCGTATGCGTCACGGACCTTTTTCTTGATTTCTTCCATCTTGTCAGGATTCTCAGCTAAATAAGTTTTAGCATTTTCACGACCTTGACCAATTCTTTCATCACCGTATGAGTACCATGAGCCACTCTTGTCGATAATATCTTTATCAACCGCCATGTCAACTAACTCACCAGTTTGAGAAATACCTTTACCATACATGATGTCAACCAAAGCAACTTTAAATGGTGGAGCCACCTTGTTTTTAACTACTTTAATTTTAGTTCTATTACCAATAACATCAGAACCATCTTTAATTTGTTCAGCACGACGGACTTCTAGTCTAATTGTTGAATAAAATTTCAAAGCGCGTCCACCAGGAGTAGTTTCAGGATTTCCAAACATGATGCCGACTTTTTCACGGATTTGGTTGATAAACAAAGCAATTGTCTTGGTCTTATTAATTGAACCAGATAACTTTCTGAGGGCTTGAGACATTAATCTAGCTTGTAGACCAACGTGAGCATCACCCATTTCACCTTCAATTTCAGCACGCGGAACTAAAGCTGCAACTGAATCGACAACCACAATGTCGACCGCACCACTGGAAACCAAAGCGTCTGCAATTTCCAAACCTTGTTCACCAGTATCTGGTTGAGAAAGTAATAGATCGTCGATATTAACACCTAGTGCCTTAGCATACTCAGGATCCATAGCATTTTCGGCATCAATATAAGCGGCTGTTCCACCTTGTTTTTGCACTTCAGCAACAGCGTGTAAAGCAACTGTAGTTTTACCAGAACTTTCTGGACCATAGATTTCGACAATTCTTCCACGAGGAAATCCACCAACACCTAGCGCATTGTCTAAGGCTAGTGAACCTGTTGAAACTGTTGAGATTTGAGTGTTTAAATCATCACCCATTCTCATAATGGCACCCTTACCAAAATCCTTTTCAATCTTCTTTAAGGCTACATCTAGAGCCTTTTGACGTTCATCTTTAGCCAAATTCTTTCCTCCTAATGCATTCATCACTAAGTATATTATTAGTAATTCACCAAAAAAGCAAGAAAAAAGCGAACAAATGTTTGTTCGTTATAAAATTTTCCAAATGAGAGCAAATCCACAGAGAACTGATTTTAGACGAATAGCTTGTCTAGAGCCTGTAAAATGAAATTCTTGAACATTTTTTTGTTGTTTCTTACGATTCGTAGCGCCAATAAAAACAGTTCCAACAGGATTTCCTTCTAGTGAATCTGGTCCTGCCACACCAGTAAAGCCCAGTCCTAAATCTGCCGATAATTTTTCAGCAGACAATTTAGACATAGCTTCTGCAACAGGCGCACTCACCACAGTATATTGCTCAATAAGCTCAGGATTCATCCCTAGAAGGTCTATCTTGACCGAATCAGCATAAGTGACAAAGCCACCGTCAAAGACATTAGAGGCCCCCGGAACGGATGCTAAAGTCGCCTGAAATAATCCAGCAGTTAAACTCTCCGCAGCAGTTAACTTTAAATGCTTCTCTTTCAACAAATTAACCGTTTCAGTTGAAAAATCCTGCCATTTTGCTGGGACTCCGTTTTCGAAATCAGTTGTTTCAACATTTTTTAAAATATTGTTTGCTTCATCCATTGCTCTCACTTCCAAATTACGTATTATCTTTTGAAAATATCTCTAGCTTGGTAGAAATAATCAGCACCTGAGTAAATCGTAAAGATCAAACAGATGTATAAGAAAATTTGTCCAATTGGAATATTGATAGCTGAGAAGAAAATATTATGCATCAATAAGAAAATAATTGCCAACATTTGAGTAGTAGTTTTAATCTTACCAGGCATTTGAGCAGCCATGACCTTGCCACCCTCTTCTAAGACGATCGTTCTCAAACCAGTGACAGCCAATTCACGACAAACAATGATTGCAACGACCCAAGCTGGAGCCATTTTGAAACTTACTAGAAAAATAAAAGCTGTCATAACGAGCATTTTATCTGCCAACGTATCAGCAAACTTACCGAAATTAGTTACCAAATGATGTTTTCTGGCAATCTTTCCATCTGCTAAATCTGTCAATGATGCTGCAATAAAGACTACAGTTGCAAAGACGTGACTCATAGGAATCAAATCTCCTAAAACGAATAGGTCTCCCCAATCAGACCAATCAAAGGCAAGTAAAATAATAAATACCGGTATTAAAAAAATTCGAATCATGGTTAATTTGTTAGGTAAATTCCAAACCATTAAAATATCCTCCAAAAAAATGTGTTTTTACAAAATAATGGTGCCTACCATAAATAGATTAGACACCATTAGTTTATTTTTCAACATTAAAAGTAAGTGTTCTGACAATTGAACTGTTATCACTGCTACTCAAGTCTAAAGACTTACCATTAATAGTAATAGTTGTGTTATTAACATTACCAGTTTGAATCTTGAAACTAGTCGTATCAGCTGGAACAGTCGTTTCTTTCTTTTCGTCTGCACTAAGAGCTTGTTGCCAAGTAGTGTTTGAACCTTCAGTAAATTGGATCCAAGCTTGACCATTCTTTGCAGCAACTTCAACCTTCAAACCATCTGTCGGCATATTCTTAACGGTATATGTATCAGCGGTATCTGTAGATGTGACACTAACTGTCTTCGTTGCTGTTTTCTTAGTTTCCTTCTTAGCTGTAGTAGTTTTCTTAGCTTTTTTAGTCTTTTTCTTCGTCGTTTGTTCCGTATTATCTTTAGGAATTGTCACACTAGAAGTACTTTGACTACGATGAATCATCCCAAAAGCAATTACACCAATAATCACTAAAATAACGATTCCGACTACGATTTGAGGAATATAATTTCCCAAATTAGAGAAGAAAGAATTTGATTCTTCCTTGATCGTACGAGTCTTCGTTTCTTGTGGTGCTGCTTCTTGCTTAGGTTGTGAATTAGGAATATCAGCTTTATATTCCTCTAACAAGTCATCGCTTGAAATTCCAACAGCATCTGAATACTGTTTGATAAACGCTCTGACATAAAAGTCACCTGGAAGATGATCAAATTGACCTTCTTCGATTGCGATTAAATATCTCTTTTGTATTTTTGTGATTTGTTGTAAATCATCAATTGTGTAGCCCTTTTTGATACGGGCATTTCTTAACTTTTGGCCAATTTCGTCCATTATTTACCACCGATTAACTAATTTTTCTAAGTATAACATAAATTATTATCTAACTACCAACGACTACAACAACCAACCACCGGCGAAATAAATCGTCTGTCCAGTTAAATAATTTGATTTGATATTGACTAGATAACTGACTAAATCAGCTATTTCATCGGGATCTGCCAACCGATCAGCTGGTATTTCCTCTTTAACACTTTCTAAATCTTCACTACTGAATTCTTGTGTATTCATCTTAGTGTTAACAGCCCCAGGAGCTACGACATTAACTGATAAACCTAATGAGGCAACTTCTTTAGCATATGCATCTGCAAATGAAGACATAGCTCCCTTAACAGTACTGTAAACTACTTCCATTGCCGAACCAACTTTACCATAAATTGAACCGATAAAGACGATTCGACCGTGATGAGTTTTTGCTAACTTGTCTTGTAATTGCTGCAAGATCAAAATCGGCAACTTAACATGAATTTTCCACAGTGCATCGATTTCTTCTTCAGAAATATCCACCAACAACTTATAGTAAGTATTTCCTTGTGCAAAAACAACTGCATCTAATCCAAAAATTTGTTGTGTCAACTTATCTACAGAATCATTTTCCATGTCGAATTGAATCGGAATGAAATCCTGATGAGGATAATTTTGTGTCAGTTCCTTTGTTAACTTTTCAATTCGATCAACATTATGATTGTAATGTAAATAAAGCGACCAACCCTTTTGGGCTAAATTTTTGGCCGTGCTGGTACCAATATCACCAGAACTACCCATAATTAATGCGTACATAGCTTACTTCCTATTTGGTAATAAATTGTAGTAGGTACTATTGTCATCTTTTAAAAACTTCTTTGAAACTTCTAACAAGTCATCTTTTTGAATCGAATTGATCATTGCAACTAATTGCAAGTAATCAACATCGTAAAAATTCAATTCCGCCATTTGATTGGCAATTGCTTCAGGTGAATTTTGAGCAAATAAGTACGCTCCGATTGCATCACGTTTAATACGTTCAAATTTTTCATCCGATAAGACTTTGACTAATGATTCATAAGATAAGTGATTATGAAGATATTCTTGAAATTGTTCAGAATTATTAGTAGACCCACTAATAATGATAAAACAATAGTTGTTTTCTGCAACCACATTATAAGAAAAACTGTCATCAATTATCTTTAAATTATTCATTTCTTGATAGTTAGGTGAAGATTCACCAATCAAAGTTTCCATGATCATATTCATGATAAATTGGTGTCGGACTAATTCATAGCCGCTCAAATCGCTGTCAATTCGAATTCCATAAGCTGATCGAGCTTGCGTGATATCCATATATTCTTGACCACCAGACCCAATTTTTTCAAATTGATTCAAATTTTTTTGAACTGGTGCACCATTACTTTGAAAATTAGAATTTTGAACAATATTTTCAATTTTTTCAAAATCAACATCACCGACAATGACTAAATCCATATTATCCGGCCGATAATTATTTTGATAAGTCTCTAATAGATTTTCGCGGTTAATTTGCTGCAAGGACTGGCTACTGCCCGCAATATCTTCAGCAATCGGATCATTCGGATAAAGTTGCGCCAAAATTTTTTGTTCCAAAACAAACTCAGGCATATCCAAATACATTTGAATTTCTTGATCAATAATTCCTCGTTCTGATGCAACATTTTCAGCTGTAAAATGTGGGTTTTGAATCAAATCAAGTAAAACTTTCAAATTTTCATAAGGTTTTTCTAGTGTTTGAAACAAGTAAGCTGTCTTTGTGTAACTAGTGTAGGCGTTTGAATTAGCACCGAATTTAGCAAATTTCTCAGAAATATCATATCCTGGTTTAGCAAATAATTTATGTTCAATAAAGTGTGCAATTCCAGCAGGCAACTGTTTGTCGTTTTGCCAAGTATCAACAGAGCCAAAATTTGTCATTGCAACGCCATAAACTTGATTAAATCCGGTTAAAGGTACTACTGATATTTGAAAGCCATTCGGTAATTTTGTAACGTGATTTTCCAATCTTTGTGTCATATTAGTCTCCAATCAATTGATACTGAGCAATTGCATGCATGTTTTCTGCTACAACAGCGACCTGTTCTCGATCAAGATCATTTAATTCTTGTTCAAATTGTTCATCATCCAAAAGAGTCTTTGGATAGACTGTCTCCCAAATTCCTCGCATGATGTAATGCTGAATCGTATCACTAGAAATTTTACGTTGCGTCAACATAACTTTCTGAGCATGTCTAATTTGCTCATTGGTGACCTTGCCGTCTTTGATGTAGGCAATTTGCTCATTGATCAAATGTAGTGCTTTTTCAATCGAATTGGCATCTAATCCTGCTTGAATGGTGACTAAATGACTGAGTGGTTGATAAGTACTAGAAACTGAATAAGCTAAGCTGTTTTTCTCACGAACTTGTAAGAACAGCTGTGATTGGTCATCTCCACCTAAAATCAAATTCATAATCTGTGGAGCTAACCGATTAACTCCCTTGGTAAGACTGGTTTCGTAAGCCAAACCAATTCGACTTTGATTCAATCGCTTATGTTCAATTTCACTGGCTGGCTGTTTGATTAAATCATCAAAGTTGCTGAAAGAAATTTGTAAATCATTGCGATCACCCTTCAAAGCTTGGGTAAAAATACTTTGGTTGATATCTTCTAGAAAATTATTTTCATCAACGTTACCAACCACATTAATTATGACCGCATCATTAGCGATCACATCTTTATAAATATCTAACAATTGTTCGTTTGTGATATGTTCCAATTGATCAATATCACCAAAAATTGGAACTTGACGATCGGGGTCATTTTTATAAATCAACTTGATTAGTCCTAAAGCGCTAACTAGATCTTGATTATCCTGAATCGACACCAAATTAGACATTAAATTTCTTTTTTCAGTTGAGAAAGCAGTCTCATCAAAATAACCATTTTTCAGATTAGGTTTAAAAATAATTTCTCCTAATAGATCCAAGTTATCTTTAATTTGAGTCTGTGAACCAATTAAAAAACTAGGATCAGCGAATTCAACGCTAAAAGCCAAATCATTAAAATTCAATAAATTACGAGTATAGACGTTGATTTCTGAACCATACAAATCCATTTCCCGGTCATTTATCGCTTGAAAACTAGGATAGTTTTGTGTCGAATTAGACAAGACGTTTGCCAACAGGCGGCGACCAGTCGTCTCATCTTTTTTCAAAGGTCGCAAAAAATCGACCTGAATTTTAATCGTTCGAAATTTTTTAATTGGATTGATATTTAAAAAGACATTCTTTGCTAGTATTTGTTTCATTTTTCACCTAATTTTTTCTCATTGTTTCGAGTTGTTCTTCAGTTATTAAGACTTTGCGCGGTTTACTACCTTCACTCGGTCCGACGATTCCCTTTTCTTCCATCTGATCGACCATTCGAGCAGCTCGGTTATAACCAATTTGGAATCTTCTTTGTAACATTGAGACACTGGCCGATTGCTGTTTAACAATTAAATCAACGGCATCATCCCAGTATTCATCATTTGGTTTATCACCGCTGCCACTAGCCGAACCCTCATCAACATCGGTTGGAATCATATCTTCATCGTACTCAGCTTCTTGTTGATTGCTTACAAAATTAACTACATTTTCAACTTCTGATTCCGAAATATAAGCTCCTTGTAAACGAACCGGCTTACTCTTACCAATTGGTTGAAAGAGCATATCGCCTCGACCTAATAATTTTTCTGCCCCGACTGAATCAAGGATTGTTCGGGAGTCGACCCCACTGGACACCGCAAAAGCGATTCGCGAAGGAATATTGGCCTTAATCAAACCAGTAATGACATCAACTGATGGACGCTGTGTAGCAATAATGATATGTAAACCGGCCGCACGAGCCATCTGAGCTAAACGGACAATCGCAGCTTCGACTTCATGACCTGCTACCATCATCAAATCAGATAACTCATCGACAATAACGACGATATAAGGAAGGCGTTCCATTTTATCTTCCTCATCAGCCGTTTCATTAAACTTATCAACATCAGCGTTATACTCACCAATGTTACGGTGACTGGTATCTGCGAAAAGTTTATAACGCCGTTCCATTTCTTTAACTGCTTTTTGCAACGCTCCAGCAGCTCTTCTGGCATCAGTTACAACGGGAATCAACAAATGTGGTATACCGTTATAAACATTCAATTCAACCATTTTAGGATCAATCAAAATCAATTTAACTTCACTCGGTTTAGCCTTCATTAAAATTCCGGTAATAATCGTATTGATTGCAACAGATTTACCACTACCAGTCGATCCAGCAATTAATAAATGGGGCATTTTCGTGATATCTGCTTCAATAATATTCCCCGAAACTTCCTTTCCTAAAGGCACTACAAGCGGATGCGTTTTATCTTTTTGATTTTCAGTAATGTCTCTAAAGGAAACGGTTGAAATGGTTTGATTAGGAACCTCGATCCCAACAAAAGACTTACCAGGTATTGGTGCTTCAATACGAATATCTTTAGCTGCAAGTGCTAAGGCCAAATCATCAGCTAAGTTAACGATCTTACTTACTTTAACTCCGACAGCAGGCTGGACTTCATACTTAGTGATAGTTGGTCCTAAACTAGCTTTCTTAACTTCAACATCAACTCCAAAACTCTTGAAGGTCTGCTTTAACTTATCTTTATTTTCATCGATCAATTTGACTTCTGCACTTTGATCGGTTTGTGGAACTTGTTTCAATAAATCAACGCTGGGTAACTGATAATCACTGTCATCAGTTGCCTTGGTGCTGACTGGGTCAGGTAAATCTTTATCCTTAGTTCCGTCGATTCCATAAGGCTTAGAAACAACTTCGGCTTTATTCTCTTCAGCCTTTAATTCTGGAGCCTTAGGCATATCGATATGAAACTCTGAATCCTCTTCTTTAGGACTCTCACTTTTCTTAGCAAAACTATTAACATCCTTGAACTTATCATCGTCACGCTCGACTTTTGGCGAAATTGGACTTGGTTTCTCCGCTTTTGTCGTAGCACGCGTTTCCACGTAATTACTATATCCACCACTGAGTGAATCCTTGATTTTAATTAGTAAATGCTTAAATGAAACCAACACATTAGTTGTCACAATTGAGACTTGTTTCATCGTTACGTTGAACAACATTAAAATACCAATAAAAATTAATAACGCCGTTACAAAATACGTTCCAACAGTTGAAAACATTGGCATGAAGAAGCTATAAATATATGAGCCTATCATCCCTCCACCAACTGAATTATCAACTGATACTTGAGTCATTTCAGTAGCTAAAGTATTCCAAGTTACTAAATTATAATTATGGTACAACGACATATTAGAGAAAAATATGCCATGCAGAATAACTAAGGTACCCAAATATACAAATAACAAACCAAAATTACGTTTGGGTGTCATCATCGGTATTCTACCCGTTGCGATAATGAATGCTGCAACAAAAATACTAATGATCAATAAAACAGGATAACTGTCACCAACAAAAATTCGATAAATATTGTCAAAAGTTTTTCCAACAATACCGAATTTGAATAATCCTAAAACTGACAGTAATATCCACACGAGACTGACTAGTGATCTAATCAATCGGGAATTATTCGTTGTTGTTTTTCTCTTTCTAGGCTTTGTAGTTGCCTTTTTTCTTGCCATAAATACCTCACACGATCCTTAAAGTAATCATCTAAAATTATACCTTTTTTGAAGCTCAAAAAAAACAGCCCAGCTGGACTGTTTAACTTTCCTCTTGCTTAGCGAAAAATTCCGTCCTCCGCAACAAACTCAATTTTGGCTGGAACAATGTGGGCACGACATTTGAACCAAATCGAGTTTGTTGCTCCGGACTAAATAACGGTTCTATGATTTTTTTATTATCCATCTGATTATAACCAACAGATTTCCACATCACAGAACTTTTATAGAAGACTCCTACCAATACTAACAAGATTTTAGAAAGGATTCTATTTATCTGATTTTTTCTCTTTTGATTTTAATTCTTTTAAAGCGTCATTTGGTTCGATTTTAATATCTTTATTGAAATTCAATGAAAATCCTTGATTCAAGGCGACGCTTGTTACTTGATATGTCAAAGTTTCAATATACTCAACTACTGGGCGTGACAGTTGTTGAACATCTTTGGCTTCTAAATCTTGAATTTCACCATGGAAACCAACTGGTTGAACAACTTGGCCGATTAAACCTGAAACTTTGAATGGAGCATTTTCGGGATGGATTTCAAATGGTACGACGATTTGTAAAATCTTACCTTTGTCTTCATTCAACGGTTGACCATTCTCATCCTTAAATTCGGGATGTTCAATATTGATATTTAATTCAGTCTTAGGATCAGCACTCGTTGATTCAACGTCATAATGAAATCCTTGAACATTTACAGCACCCTTGATTATTTTCATAATTTTTTCTCCTAATCTAATTTATCATTTTCGTAATGGTGACTTAACTCTAAACCTGCGAATTTTTGTTGACGAACGGCTTCATAAAGGACTAAAGCTACACTATTTGATAAATTCAAAGCACGAATATTATCGCTCATAGGAATTCTCAAACATTTTTCAGGATTACGACGCATGAAATCTTCTGGTAATCCGGTTGTTTCTTTACCAAATAAGAAATAATGATCTTTTGATGTGTCAGAATAATCTTGATCACTGTATACCTTATTAGAAAATTTAGTAATTAAGTATAGATAATTGTCATCTGGAATTGAATCAAGAAAATCATTCAAATCATCATGATAAGTGATATCTACTTTATCCCAATAATCAAGTCCAGCTCGCTTCATGTGAGCATCATCAGTATTGAAACCTAGTGGACGAATTAAGTGCAATTTAGTGTTAGTACCTGCACAAGTTCTAGCAATATTCCCAGTATTAGCTGGCATTAGTGGCTCATATAGTGCAACGTGATTAGTCATTTTTCTTCTCCCTTTTTAACAAAAAAGCGCATACCCTCGGTGAAAACCACAGCAAGGACATGCGCTAGTAAAGCCTGATATTTATTTGCTTTTGTCAAAACTTCTTCTGAGAAAAACAAATAACTGCAAACTCAGTAAGTATTATATCCGACATATCCGGTATAGACAATAGAAATTTGAATTATTCGTGAATTTTTTTAGTAGTTTCCGTTTCTTTTGCCTCATTTTGATCATTATCGTCATACCAATTTGAATTACGTTTAAACCAATTGAAAATTCTTACAACAATAATTTTTAAAATGGCAAAAATTGGAATTCCGGCGACCATCCCGATCAAACCGTACATTCCCGCTGAAACTAGTAAAACTAAAATCGTTGTAACGGGATGCATTTGCATCTTATTTCCGACAATAATCGGTGAAATAACACGTGTTTCAACTGTTTGTTCAACTACAAAAACAATAATAACTTTTACGACCATTGATGGTGCAATAAAAGCCGCAATTACTAATGACGGAATCAGTGCCAAAGTAGAACCGATATAAGGAATCAAATTCAAAATGCCGGCAACAATTCCTAGTACTAGTGCATATCGTTGGCCAATAATCAAATAACCCACGAAAAACATGACTGCTACCCAAAAGGCGACTGTCAATTGGCCAGTAATATAAGAACTCAAGGCCTGACTGATTTCTGAAAGTGTGTCACCAACTGATTGTTTGATTCTATTAGGCATCACTTTTACAACTGATTGTTTAAATTTTTTATCATCTTTCAACATAAAAAATAAAATGAATGGTGCCGTCATGATGATAACTACAACGTTAGTAAGTACCCCCACTGCCGATCCGATATTATTGACCGTTCGTGGCAGAATTTGATTCATTGATTTTTCAAAACTTTTGGTAATACTTTCATTGGTATTTGCCAGTCGATCCCGAATAACATGCAATTTGGGATCAGAAAACATATTTTGTAAACTTTCATTTAGCGAATGCCAATACTGCGGCCAATTTTTAATCAGTGATTGAATTTGTTCTTGGACAAATGGTATTAGGGACATCACGCCCCAAATCAGAAGTGCCAAAATAATAATGAATACAAACGTGATTGAGATAATTCGATTAATATGAAACTTACTTTCCAAAACATTGATCAACGGATTAATCAAATAAAACAACACCAATGCTAGAATTACCGGTGGCATCGTGATTCCCAAGATTTGATTAATTGGATCAAAAACAAAACTCACTTTGGAAAAAAGATAAATAATCAAAAATACTAAGAAAATATTAAGCAAAATCACCGTCAATTGATTGTTTAGAAACCATTGGTAAAACCAACTTTTTCTCTTTTCTGGTGTTTCTTTCATAAAAGTACTCCCCAAAAATTTTCTATAAAGAATATACTATATACTATACAATGTTTGGAGGTTTTTGTAATGTTTGAAAAGGTTCTCTTTAGTGGATACACAAAAAAAGATGGTAAGGGTGTTTACTCTGCCGAACTAAATTCAGAAAATGGCGAATTGTCAACGCCAAAAGTTTTACTTGAGCTTAACGGCCCAACTTATATTGATGTAACAAATGATATGAAATTGATTGCTTTGGCTAAGAAAGATAATCGTGGTGGTATTGTTGTTTATGATATTAACGGTGACGAGCCAAAATTATTGGATGAAGATTTCTCAGAAGAAACTTCTCCTTCATATGTAAAATTTGATGCCTCACGTAATTTAATTTTCAGTGCTTATTTCCATTTGAGTAAAGTAAAGATTGATCATCTAACTGATGATGGTAAGATTGAACACTACTCAGAGGTTAAATTTGAAGGCCATGGCCCTCGAGTTGAACAAGACCAATCAAAGCCTCACTTTAGTGCTTTGACTCCCGATGGCAAGTTGATCATTTGTGATTACGGTGCTGACCGCATCTATATTTATGATATTTCTGATCCAAAGAATCCAGAACTCATGAATAATTACATTGCACCAAGTGGTTACGCTCCAAGACATTTGGTTTTCAATCCAACAAAACCTTATGTTTACGTTGCTTGCGAATTGTCATCAAAAGTTCTAGTTATGGAATATGATGCTAAAACTGCTGGCTTAACCTTAGTTGATGAAGTTGAAGCTGCTAAGGATGAACAAAAGAATACTACTGCTGCCATTAGAATCACTAAAGACGGTAAGTTCTTATATGTTTCAACTCGTGGTGCAAATACAATTGCCTTGTTTAGCGTCAGTGAAGATGGATCACGTTTGAAGAAAATCACTACAACATCTACCGACGGTAAAGGTCCGCGTGATTTCGATCTTGATCCTTCAGAAAAATACTTGGTCGCTGCTAACCAAGATTCTGACAACATCACTATTTTCAAACGCAACGAGAAAAAAGGAATTTTGACTAGTTTGGAAAATAATATTTCCATTCCTGAGTGTGTATGTGTACACTTTATTTAGTTCCAAAATTAGTCAGGAGAATAATTAATTATTATGTTCATTGAAATCATTAAAACTATTATCCTTGGAATCATCGAAGGTTTTACTGAATTTCTACCGATCAGTTCAACTGGTCACTTGTATTTAGCTGATGAATTCATCAAATTAAAGGAATCCACAGCCTTTATCAACATGTTTATGGTAGTTATTCAATTTGGAGCAATTTTGGCGGTTATACTCATCTACTTCCACAAATTGAATCCATTTTCGCCTAAAAAGGACAGTCACCAAAAGAAACAAACTTGGGATATTTGGTTCAAAGTTATACTCGCCATCATCCCTTCTGTCGTAATTGGTCTACCCTTAAATGATTGGATGGATGCTCATCTAACGAGTTGGCAAGTCATTTCAGCCACTCTATTGATCTACGGTATTCTTTTCATCGTGGTCGAGAATTGGTTGAAAGATAAAACTCCGCAGACAGCCGATTTAGATAGTTTATCTTATAAAACTGCCTTTCAAATTGGACTTTTCCAAGTGCTCTCTTTAGTTCCTGGTACTTCACGTTCCGGAGCAACTATTTTAGGTGGTATGACGGTCGGAACCTCTAGATTCGTTGCCACAGAATTTTCTTTCTTTCTAGCTATTCCAACGATGTTCGGTGCTAGTTTATTGAAAATTGTTAAGTTCTTTGCTAAAGGTAATACTTTCTCAGGAGATCAATTGATTATTCTCCTGATTGGTACATTCGTTTCATTTATTGTGGCTTATGCCTCAATCAAGTTCTTACTTGACTATATCAAACGTAATGACTTCAAAGCCTTCGGTTGGTATAGAATCATCTTAGCTATCATTGTGATTGCTTACTTTGGTATTAAAACTATGATAAATTAACAAAATCTGTGATAATCATAATGATTATCACAGATTTTTATTTCCAAACATTATTAGTGTTGTAACCGCTATCCATTTTGTTAGAATGGACTTATCAAATATCAAAAAAGAGGTTGATTATTATTTTTAAAGAAGTCGCAGTTGAAAATTTCACTAAAATTCCCCTAGCCGTTGCTAAAGGTGCCAACCGGATCGAATTAAACGACAATCTAGCTGTCGGTGGTACAACTGTCAGCCATGGTGTATTACAAGAGGCTACTAAATATCTGCAAGAAAAATCTATTCCCGTGGTCGAAATGATTCGTCCTCGTGGTGGCAATTTTGTTTACAACGATTTAGAGATCAAAATGATGGAAGCTGACTTGTTCGAGGCCCAAAAATTAGGTGTTGACGCTGTTACTTTCGGTGCTTTGACAAGTGATGGGGCAATCGATGAAGATGCCATGGAACAACTGATTGCCGCATCTAGTGGCATGCAAGTAGTTTTCCACATGGCTTTTGATGCTCTAGCAGAAGATAACAAAAAAGACGCTATCGATTGGTTAGTTGATCACGATGTCGACCGCATCTTAACCCATGGTGGCCCATTGACAACAGATATCAACGATACCTTAGAAAATATTAAAAAATACATTGACTACGCTGATGGTAGAATCACGATTTTACCTGGAGGCGGAGTTAACTTTAAGAACTGCGATGCCATCGCTGAAAAACTTGGTGTCAAAGAAGTTCATGGTACAAAAGTAATCGACGGAATTAACAATTAATTTACAAAATAAAACAGCACCTATTCTTAACGCACACAAGACTAATAATAGTCAACTGTACCCTACGAATAGATGCTGTTATTTTTTTGTTCCAGCTCAAATTGATTGCAAAAAGCACCATTCAGACTCTAACAAAATACTGCATAAACATTCCGGCAATACTAAAGTAAATCAAAACACTAGTTAAATCACTTAAAGTTGAGATAAAAGGTCCACTAGCCACGGCGGGATCAAAGCCAAAACTAGACATCAACATTGGAATCAAACTTCCGGCTAAGTTAGCAACAGTAATGGCAGCACACATGGCTAGACCGATTACCATCCCTAGCACAAAATTATGTTTCCAAATACCAACTAGTAACATGACCGAGACCCCAGTTACTAAACCAGTCACAAAACCAGTAATTAACTCTTTACCAATTAATTTTAAAAATTCATGACGATCAATTTCTTCAACTGCTAGTCGCCTAACTGCCACGGCCAAACTTTGTGTACCCGCATTACCGGCCGTACCAGTAATAGTTGAAATAAAGACCGCTAAAATACTAGCCTCTGCTAATAAACTCTCATAATGATTGATCAAAGTCGCTGTGATCATACTCAAAAGTAACAACGTAATCAACCAAGGCAAACGTTTGGAAGCTGACTTAAATGGTCCGTCATTATTGGCTTCATCCATACTAACACCGGCCAAACCTGAGTAATCTTGTTGAGCTTCATCATCAATAACTTCAATGACATCATCAACTGTAACAATTCCGACTAATTTATTTGAGTGATCAACAACGGGAACGGCTAAGAATTCATAATCTCTGAAAACTTGAGCAACTTCAGCCTGTTCAGCATCGACGTTCACCGTTATAACGTCACTATTCATTTTTTCACCAAGAGTATCGTTGTCATCTAGCATGATCAAATCACGCAAGGACATCACTCCAACAAGGTCTTCATGATTATCTAAAACGTATAGGTAGTAAATCGTTTCAGCCGTTTCAGCAAATTTTTTCAAAGCCTTAATTGCCGTTGCTGCAGTTTCTTGCTCATTAAACTGAACATAGTCGGTCGTCATAATACCACCGGCAGTTTCTGTATCGTAATGCAACAAACCGCGCAAATTATTAGCATCGTTACGTGGCATCAATTCTAAAAACTTATCCACATCAACTTTATCCAAATGTTCCAAAACATCAGCCGCATTATCATCATACATATCATTCAACATTTTTGAAGCGTATTCCAAATCCATTTCCTTTAGTAAATCAGGAATCGCTGGATTGTCATCTTCAATCGTATCAAACATATCACCCATTTCATCGGGCTCTAAAATTGAATAAAGGGTAATGCGTTCCTCTTTATTCAAAGTGAGATAGAACGTACTTTGATCATAGAAATGCATATCTAGATAGGTTTTTCGGAACCTTTTTTTATCATCACTATCAAGATATTTCTTTAACTGTTCAAATTTTTCTTGCAGTCTTTTTTCATTTTCATCCATTTCTCTCACCCCTCAACGCACCCTTTAAGACTACCATATCTTCTGGCAATGGCGCCTTTAAATTTAACAACTCTTTTGTTACCGGATGAACTATTCTTAAATTAAAACAATGTAACGCCTGTCGCTTAATTCGTGAATCTGTTTTCTTACTGTACATCTCATCCCCAATGATTGGATGACCAACCGCTGACAGATGAACTCTAATTTGATGAGTTCGCCCTGTTAATAGCTTCAATTCAACTAAACTGCCTCCCGAATAGACCGCCTTAGTTCGATAAATGGTCTGTGAAGCTTTGCCTTTTTGGTGGTCAATCGCCCGCAAATAAAAGGCGGTCGGATCAATACCGATCGGCAAGTCAATCAATCCAGTTGGCGGTGTCAGTTGACCATAAATCATTGCTAAATAAAATTTTTGAAAATCATCTGTATGTAAAATCTGATCCAATAGTGAATGAGCATACGACGTTTTAGCAAAAACCATCAATCCTGAAGTATCTCGATCTAAACGCGTAACTAAATGAATCGAACTATTTTCATGATTCTTTATCAGATAAGCCTTCACCAAATTTGCCATCGTTTTACTTGATTTAGCTTTTGCTGGTAAACTGGCTATTCCTGGTGGCTTATTGACTACCAACAAATATTCATCTTCAAAAATAACATCAATTTTACCAGCCATTGGTTCAATCAAATCCGATGGTTCTTCACTACTCAATACTACTAATAATTCATCCCCTGTTTTCAAACGAAAATTGAAATGACGATGCTTGTGGTTAACAAAAATCAATCCGCCTTTATTTTTCAAATTGTGCAATTGACTAGAAGAGAATTTATGTTGCACTAAAAATTTGCGGACAGTCTTTTTGTCAGTATCCTTGAGAATGAATTTTAAAAAGCGATTAGTCGTTTTCATTTTGTGCTAAAAAGGCAGTCTCTACTCTAGTCCAGAAGTGACGATGACGATATTGTGCAAACTGGGCACGTTGATAATGTAATTTGATGGTAATTTTTTTAACATTACGTAATTTAGTATTGATTCCATCACAACTGATCACGTAATCATCAGCTACTTGTGGATAAAGGTCGACTTGTTGATTGTGTGGGACGATAATTGGCGAAGAAATTGTCCGATAAACGCGATTGTTGATCGAAGCAATTTCAATCATTTGAAAAACACTAATCTTAGGGTGAATTAAGGCTCCACCAATTGATTTAGAATAAGCCGTCGAACCAGTAGGGGTAGAAAAACAGAGTCCATCCCCACGAAAACTTTCAAAAAATTCCTTATCCAAATCGACTCTTGTTTTCATTGTCAAAGAAGACAAACGACGTACAACAGTTTCGTTGATTGCCACACCATGGAAAAGTGAACCTTCCTTATTTTCAACTGCAACGTCTAAAACTGGATAACTCGTTGACGGGATATTGTCTTGACATTCAATAATTCGATTGGCTAATTCATCGATTTCAGTATCCATCCAATCAGAATAAAAACCTAGATGTCCCGTATGTAAAGCTAAAAATTTAACTTTATCCAGTCTGGCAGCATAAGCATGAAAAGTGCTCAAAAGCGTGCCATCACCACCGACACTGATCACCAATTGAGGATTTCTTCTATCCAAAATCAAACCAGCATCCAATAAACGACTACGTAATTTATTAGCAGCAGCTACTGATTGTTCTTTGTTATTATTATTGATCCATAATTTCATTTTTTATTTTGCTCCGTTGGACTATTCAGATCTCGTTTTCGATCCGTAAAATATTGTTGTGCATCTTGAATTTCTTCACGTATTTTCGACATTTCCTCATCAAGCATAAATGAGGCTTCGGCAGCTCGCTTCAAACGTTCATTAATTTCTTCAGGAAAATCGCCTTTATATTTATAATTCAGTGAATGTTCAATTGTTGACCAAAAGTTCATCGCTAAAGTTCGAATTTGAATTTCAGCTAAAATATTGATTTGGCCTTGAGAAGTTTGAATTGGATATTCAATTACAACGTGATAAGAACGATAACCACTCGGTTTACTATTAGCAATGTAATCACGCTCTTCGATCACTTGCATGTCTTCACGAATATGTAGTAACTTGGCAACCTCATAAATATCTTCAACAAATTGACATTGAATTCTGATTCCAGCAATATCTTGCATATCTTGCTTCAACAAATCTTCAGAAATAAATCGACGGCGCATTTTTTCCTTAATACTATCGACTGTTTTTACACGCCCCGTCACAAACTCAATCGGTGAATGTTCATTCTTTTCTAGAAACTCTTTACGTAAATTTCTAAACTTAATTTTTAATTCATCAACCGCCTGTGAATAAGGTATCAAAAATTCATTCCATTTAATTTCTGACATAATAACCTCGCTTTAATATTAATATATCGTAAATATCTAAAAGAATCATCTAAATCCAAATAATAGCTGTCATGAGTTTAATATTTTACCTTTTTGTAAATTGTTGGTAGAATGACAATGCAATAGAGATGGAGGGAAACATAATGTGGGAAGTATTCTTATATATTAATCCCTTATGTTCGTACTGCTTACGTGTGGAACAAAGCATCATTGATTTTACTCGTAAACACGACATTGACACACAATATCACTTTGTTACAAATTATAATATGGCAACAATCAACGATTACATTCAAATGAAGGGATTCAAACTTTCGGATATTGAGGAACGAAACAAAGCATCCCAAGAAGTAGTAGAAGCTGCGAAACTTTACAAAGCTGCTTCTTGTCAAGGCAACAAGAAAGCTCGTAACTTTTTAATGAACCTACAAGAACAAGTAAACATTTTGAATAATCCCTTTGATGATACCACTATCAGACGCGCAATTAACAACAGCGGCCTTGATTACAAAGCAATTATGACAGACAAAGAGAGTCAATGTGTCGAACAAGGATTAAAACATGATCAACAATTATCTATGGAAATGAATGTCCAAAAGGCACCAACAGCCGTTATCTTCGACTGCGAAAATGAGGATAAACCTGGTGTTATGATCAATGACTTCGGCAATTGTACCAATACTGAGGAAATCAATCGTAATATCAACGCGATGTTAGAAAGAGAACTTCCAAAGAGTGTTTCAAATAAATACGTTACTTCAGGAACTGTTATCAGTTTAGATAAATTTAGACATTAATAGTATTTAGATGTTGTCTTCTGCAACAAACTAAATAAGTAATTTTATTGTTTTATCCGATTTAACTCAAAATAAAGAAGCTTACTAATGAAAATGAAATTCGTTGGTAGAGCTTCTTTTTTTGTTCCATAATCTAATTATACAAATCTGATTTCTTTATCCTCAAAGACGGTTGCAACAACAATTGAGTTTTTTCTCCACAGCGCCGTTGCCAAGCTGGTGTTTTATAGATTGGGGCTTCCGCAAGAAAGTTTTGATCCAATAAAAATTCTTCAACCGTCTGTTGATTATTTAAGTAAAATCTCATTTTAATTTTTTGTGATTTAGCATCCAACTTGTGGCGTAATTTCCCAATCAAATACTCGTTCATTTTAATTTCCACAGTTTCTGGTTTTTGAGGATGAAAGACAAATAATTGAAATAAATTATCTTTTTGAAAATACTTCTTTTGATAATAAATTTTATTGAATGGCCCTAAAAAATAAATATGATGATATAAAATCAAACGATTCTGATTCGAATCTAACATCAGAATGAAGTAGCCAAACATTTGACTATAATTGATAAATTTCAAATGCTCCTTAGTCAATTTTCGATTCAAATAATGACCACCTAGGACCCAAATACTTTTCAAGTTAAGTGTTTGATAACCTTCAATTCGGTCGTTTAACGTCTTAGCATTGATGCGAGCACATTGATATTCAAATACCGTTTGATTCATTAAAATATCTGGTCGCTGTTGAATACTTGGTAAATAAAATTCTTCAAGTAATTTTTTTGGTTTCAAAAGTTTTAACAAGGAAATTAATATTTGCTTACCTTGCAAATGGATATCACGCTCATTAATTTCATTATTATTTTTATTTTTGTGTCGGAAATATTTACGTGAAGCTGTCGTAATCAATTTAACTTTTTGATGACAATCACAACAATAATAATCCATTTGGGAGTTAGCTTCTTTGGCAACAATTAAACTTCCTGACTCATTCAAAGCTGCATACATTTTTACCACCTCAGTAAAAATTACGCAAAAAAAAATCAACCCGCAGGCTGATTTCTATTTTCCAAAATAATATCTTGTTAATTCTAAAGCTGTCTTCTTCATGATTTCTTTACCATATTCTGAGAGAACAGCCGCAGTAACTTTCGTCTTAAAACTATATTCACTTAGCAATGCCAAAACATCACTATAACTCATCTCGTGCATTTCATCTGTGAATAAAATCAATTGTAAATAATACTTGTCTTTGTATTCCCAAAGATTGGAGATACCACTTTCCAAGTGTAGTAAATCAGCCAATTGGACATAGTCCTCAAAGTCCTTAAATTCAACAATAATTGTTTTCGTAGGTGTATCCGGGTCGTTCAGATATGGTGCGGTGTCACTATCATATTCTTCCGTGCCCATTTTTGCCTCATTATTATGATTATTAACGACTGAACCTTGTAGCCCATTTAATGGCAATGAACCTGTACCCTCAGAATCATCACTCTTACTGATCAACAATTCCAAACCTTCTTTGTTTGGCATTATTTGGAAAGTAACAGGTTCATTATTCGTAAAGACATGATCCTTATCAACTTCATCCAAAATACTGTAGAAGAACGTTTCAATTTGCTTTTTATTACCCAACAAATCTAGGACTGTTACCCCTCGTTCTTGTAAATCTTCTGTACTAAGAATGACTCTGATTGTATTCTCATTAAGTCGATCCATTTCCATCATAGTCACCTCAATTCTGTATCTACATTCTAACAGTCTCAAAAACTATTTCAACTATCATATATCGATAATTTTAGCCATTGAATTAATATACTAAATACAGAAATGTTAGTCAAAAATAATGACTTGTTTTTACAGACTATCTACTAAAGACCACTTCAGTGAAGTAGAATATGTCCCCCGTTGCACCGCTTGTCCATGCATGTTTAACAATAGACCTTTATTCTTATCCCACTCTAAGGTACTTTCGCCAGTTGGAAAATCACCAATCGAGACAACATTCGGTTCATTGGAAATTTTAGTATCTTGATTGTATTCATTTCGAAAGATTATCGCATCATTTAAAACCGAACCTTCATCGTTAGTAAACGGTGTCGCCATCTGCAGAGTTAAATATGCGTGATAGGTCTTTAGCGGGTAAGAATTATTCTCAATTTTTATTTGCATAGTATCTTTTCGAGAAATCACGCCAGAAAATGGTGTAACAAATCCGAAATCAACGTCTGGCACTTCTAAAGTCAGGCTCTCATATGGTTGTTGCTGTCTAACAAAAGTTTGCGCCTCGTGTCCTGGGGTCGAATAGTCAGCAATCAAATCGCTAGTGGTCAACAGTAAATTTCCAAGTGGATTAAAATCAGTACCACCTTTTGAAAAATCCACATTTTGCCAACGGTCACTGATTGAAATATTACCACCACTGCCAGGGATAGCTAGACCGGCATCAGCCTCAGGAAAATTCATATCTTCAGTGATAAAGGAATTACTACCAAGAGCTATTTTCCAAATATTAGGACTTCCAGAACTAAACGAGTCTGTATTAGTTACTTTTCTCATATCCCAATTAGATAGATCATAAGATGTAATTTTAGAAACACCTTTTAACATTTCCGAAACATTGGTTACATTTGAAGTATCAAAATCCCAAATATCAGCATCGACCAAATTAGAGTTACCGAGAAACATTTTCGAAAGATTTTTAGCACTACTAGTTTTCCAACCTGATAGATCACAACTCACTAATTTAGAACAACTGGCAAACATTGAACTGAAATTTTCTACTGCTGAAACGTTCCAATTTTTAACAAAATCTATATCTGTAAAGGTATTTTGAAAAAACATCTGCGACATTGATGTAACACTGGAAGTGTCCCAATTAGATAGATTTGTAATTTTGAAATCTAAGAGTTTAGTATTATAAAACATTCTGTCCATATTATTCACTTTAGAAGTATCAAAATTTTCTAATAAAGTTTCCAATTTTGTACATCCAGAAAACATACCGGCTGTTCTTTTTAGACTAGACGTATTCCAATTGCTTAAATCAAGATTATCAAATGCGCATCCCAGAAACATTTGTTCAGTAATTTGAACTTTCTCAGTATTAAAATCGCTCAAGCCTACAACTTCATTTAAATTACCATCATTCTGAAACATATTAGACATAGTCGTAACATTGGAAGTATTCCATTTAGATAAATCCAAACTAGTCACATTAGATAAACCAGAAAAAGTACCTGACATATCAGTAACGTTAGAAGTGTCCCAATTAACAATTTCAGGAAATTCAGATAAATTCATATTTCCGAAAGTGAAAGACATGTTTTTCACGTTACTAATATCCCAATTTTCTAATCCTTTAAGAGAACTTATTTTAGTACAATAACGAAATAAATAACTAATATCTGTCGCATTTTCCGGATTCCATTTGGATAGATCAACATCACTCAACGTTTTAGAAGAATAAAAAAGATTGCTAAAATCAGTCACTTTCGAGACATCCCAGTCCGCAATATCAGCCGTCGTGACTAGAGAGGAATAACTAAACATACTATCTAAATCATTAACTTGACTAGTATTAAAATTTTTTAAACCAACTATATTGGCTGGAACATTATAAAACATTCCCGACATATTGGTAACATTTTCCGTTTTAAAGTTGGAAACATCCAAATTCCCTGCTAAATTCGTCGCTTTAAAAAACATATTGGAAAGATTCGTCGCTGCAGAAGTATCTAGATTCTCAATACCAATTATTTCCTGCAACTTACTAGTATTGATAGTACTAAAAGCAAACATATTAGAAAAATCAGTAACTTCTGAAGTATCAAGATTAGTAACATCAATCGTCGTAGCTTGCGTCAAATCATAAAATAAATTATTGGAATTTTGATTAGCTTTAACTCCAGGTTCGACAACTACACTAGTGATTGATTTAGAAAAATCCTTCCAGTTACCAATTCCAACTCCCAATTCACCGGCATAAATGGTAAGTTGGCCGTTAGAATCAATATCCCAATCACACGTTCCAAATGTGCCACTAGCAATTGAAAGAGTTGATAAAGAATTGTTTTCCACAATATTGCTTTGAACAAAGGCATCCAAGCTAGTCGTCGAATCAGCCTTTACGACACCACGTCCACCAAGTAGAAGACCAAAAAATTGCACTCCAAAGAAGATCCTAAAAAGTGGCTTGATGCGTTTTTTATTAAATCCTCTTAAGAAAAACATTTTACCCAACCCCTATTGTATTTTTACCAAATAATACAACATTTATTTGTCTAAACAGACTTAATTTTAATAAAATATTTTATTTCTTTTTGATTATATTTCTAAAAAAATTTTTATTTCAGAGGGATGTAAGTTCTATAATTTGGCAAATAAATACCATTAAATTTTTTTGTGTAGAATCGGTACACAACACTCCATCACTAAAGAGAATAATGCTGTTCTCTTTCCAAAAGCTGTTTTCCAAAATAGCGTGACACTAACTCAAAAGTCCAATTCCATAAAAATAAGAACATAGGTTAATTCCAATAGAACATCTATTTCTAAAAGAATGGAAAATAACCAAACCATAGATTCTCCATTCAGCACCGGAGCAACATACTTAACCAAACATCCCAAAAAAAAGCAAAAAAAAAGACCACCCTCCGAAAAAGAAAGTGATCTGCTTATATTTTATAATCCAGCCATTAATTGAGCCTTTTGAAGTTCCATAGTTCTGACACTTCTTGGCAAGAATCTTCTAATTTCATCTTCATTGAAGCCAACTTGAAGACGTTTGTCATCCATGATGATTGGACGTTTTAGTAAACCAGGGTTTGTTTGAACTAAATCTAACAATTGATCAATTGTTAAATCATCCAAATTAACCTTTAAGTTTTGGAATGCCTTTGAACGTGTTGAAATAATTTCTTCAGTACCGTTCTCTGTCATTTGTAAAACTTGTTTAATTTCTTGCTTATTTAAAGGTTCTGAGTAAATGTTTCTTTCTTTGTAAGGAATGTCATGTTGTTCAAGCCAAGCCTTAGCTTTACGACATGATGTGCAACTTGGAGATGTATAAATGGTAACCATATATAATCTCTCCTTTCCTGTGTAGTATCAAACTCTTTAAACACATAACTATTGTAACTTAATGTAAGTGTAAAATCTACACTTTTCACAAAAAAATCACGAATATTTGTTCGAAACTAATAATATTGTGAAAACACGTACCCGACAAATGGCTATTTATGTAAA
Source organism: Companilactobacillus miaonis (assembly GCF_036913615.1). NCBI lineage: Bacteria > Bacillati > Bacillota > Bacilli > Lactobacillales > Lactobacillaceae > Companilactobacillus > Companilactobacillus miaonis. The sequence continues at coordinate 139,018 of NZ_JAYKTX010000006.1, forward strand.
TTATTCACAAGCAAAATAACAACATGCTTATTTATCCTATTAGTTAGAATTTATATCACTTTCATTGAAAGTGAAGTCCTTATTTCAAGCCATTACACTTCAATTTCTAGTCCCTGGAAAGCATGAACTACTGGAATATCACCGGCATATTTTTGTGACTGATTTAACATAACTTCGACATCAACCGTCTGTGGTAAATGACTGATCATTAATCTTTTAACTTGAGCATCCTTAGCTAAAGTTCCAGCTTCTTTCGTGTTCAAATGCCACTTTCTGCCAGTAACATCTTCTGGAAAATTAGTATCAGCAATTAATAAATCAGCGTCACGACTAAAATCAACCAAGCCATCAAAGTAAGTCGTATCAGCAGTATAGACGATAACCTTACCATCACTATTAGTGATTCGCATTGCATACGCTGGAACCGGATGAACCGTTCTCATGAATTCGAATTTCAAGCCTTCGATTTGAGATGGTTCATAATCGTTGTAAGCAATTCCTTGCGTTGCATTTGGCTCTGTCAGTTGTGCAAAGTTGACAAAATCTTGCGTATGACCATAAATAGGAAGTGGGTTTTCTTTTTTGGCTGCGAGCCAATTATACTGTAAAACGCCAACATCTGCTGTATGATCATGGTGATAGTGCGAAAGAACCACGGCATCCAAATCTGTTGGTTTCATGTAACTTGCTAGCGAGTTTAAAACACCGCTACCACAATCGATCAACAAGTTCTTGTCGTCATTTCGCAATAAGTATCCAGACGTACCGATACCATTGTATGGATACCCTCCGTAAAAACCTAAAACCGTAACTAACATAGAAAACCTCCAAAAAATTTAATTGAAAGGATTTCAATAATTATGAACATAACATTAAAGCTAGGTACATATCTATTTTTAAAGAGTCAGCAAACTTCTGCTGATACTTTATTAAAACCCTTATTCAGTACTAATGCAGACCATCTTTTAATAAAAAAATTATCCGTATTTGCGCAATACCGTAATATCAACGGTTTCTACGATCCACTCAATAAGTTATATTCCTTGACTTATCTGAAATTCAATCCTGATCAAGCCAAACTTTTTGAGAATAAATTGTTTAGTCCCCATCAATACTCCTTTAATTCTACCGCAACAGCTATCTATCAAAAAAGTGATAGTCCAAGGGAATATTTAATTATTAAAACATTTGGAACTGATAAACAGATCAAAGAATGGAACAAACAACTGCAATTAGAAGTTCAGACCCAGATTCAAGGGAGTGACGAAGAAGATTTTGGCTTCTTTACTAAAAGTTATTCAGTTCTCACAGACTAAATTTTTTCTTAATACCGTGCCAAGAAATTTGATAACTGGCAAAACCAAAGAGACAATACATAGCTATATAGCCACCATAAATTAAGATCAAATTTTTTGATACCTTTTGAGAAAAAGAAATACTACAACCAATAGCTTGCATTAAAGCAAAAACCAGTGGAATCAAAAATGTTAAGGCATTTTCCTTCCAAACAATCTTCTGAATCTCACGTTCTTCAACACCAATCTTTTGTAAGATTCGCAATTGTCTAGATTGATAATCATCCCGTAATAAAATTCGCAGCGTTAGAACACTACCTAGAGCAATCAACAAGGCTACACTAAAAAGTGACACAATAAAGAAGAAGAAGCCACCACCTTGATTTAAGCGTTGCTTCAAGCCACCTTGACGCATAAATCCTGTTTGAGCATAAATTTCTTCTTTATAATTTTTCGGAGCTTCCCCACTGATTTCAATCGTTGAATTCTCCAAAGAGGAATGGGCGTTAACTTTAATATAGTAATCACCCCGATACTTATCCAGTTTACGTAGTTGTTTTGCGCTTAAACGATCTCCCTTCTTAAATTTCCAGCCATATAGTTTATCACTGATTTCAGCTGGTAATCTCTCGTAATACTTATCAGGAACAATCATCATTGATCCATAATGCAACGACGAACCATAAGGGAACGAGTCACCTGTTTTAGCAGTGGCTATCAAAGGTGCACCTTTGACTTCGATGTCATGAACTTTTGAAAACTTATTATCCAAATAACCCGAATTGTAATCAATTTTTAGAAATTCGTTAGGCTTAATTTTCGAATTCCATTTGCGAATTCTTTTGGGCAAAGCCATATAACTCGAATATGACATAAAGGTCATTGGCTGTTTAACAAAATCCTCGCTACTTGATTTGTAATATGACACCAAACTTATTTTCACGTCACTGTGATATGTATCGACTATTTTAGCATTACTCTGCTTCAATTCTTTCCGGATCAATTTAACCGTATTTTGATCAGCAGATAACTCAAATGGATAAATCGTATTGTAATTTCGGTGAACGGTTTGATACCCATAGTAACAAAAAGTCAACAAAACTAGCGCCATGGCTGATAATTCTGTCACAAACCAGAGAGTTGAGATATTTTGAAATAAGCGCTCTTTTAAATACTTAAATGAAAAAAGATTGATTCCAGAATAAGCAACCGAACGATTTCTTTGGAAAAAATTCAAAATTGTCGGCAAGAAGCCATAATAAACTAAGTACGTCCCAAAGACATCGGCAACTAAAATAAAAGAAATCTCTGCTGCTGGCTTGGGCGAATAACTGACTGAACTAATATCATAAACCAACTGAACTGCCCAGAATTGAGCCGCAACTAATAAAATGACTCCGAATAAGCCAGCCGGAATTCTAATCCACCAACGAATTTTAAAAACTTTACGTTTTTTACCCTTTTGCAAAATTCGCATTGTTTTAAAAGCATTGATACTACTAAAGACTAATGTCGAATAGATAAAAATTTTCATTAAAAAAGTAACATCACTCAGGTCAATATGCATTAAAAAATTAACTTTCAAATTCATTAAATAAAACAGCATCATTCCTAAGAATTTTTGAAAGACTACTGTTCCACACAAACCAATTATCCAAGCAAATAATTGTACGACTGCTGTTTGTAAAAAACTAATCGCGATTATGATCCAACGCTGCATCCCCAATTTCTCAAAGGTCATGAATTCTTGGTGCTGCTGTTTTACGAAAAAGCCACCCACATAAACCATGTAGAGCCAGGCACAAAAAGCAAAGAGCCAACTCATCATGATTGAAATATCGCCTAGTAAAGATTTCCATAGAGGAATGGCATGCTTAATTGAAGGATTGCTACCCAAAGAAACCAATGTTCCATAAATTCCAATGGCAAAAGCGCAAGCCAAAATATATATTAAATAACTGTCACGCATATTGTAGAGTGAGCGCTTAATAATTTTGCGATACATTGAAGTAGTTACCTCCCCCAATTGTTCGTTGCATATTGATGATTTGTTCAAAGAACTTGTCACGGTCACCAGGATTGACGACCTCAGAGAAAACTACACCATCTTTGATGAAAACTACACGACTACAATAACTAGCTGTAAAGGCATCGTGAGTAGCCATCAAAATGGTTGTTTTTTCCCTTTGATTAACTAGTTGCATGTAATTTAATAAAATCGTGGCTGATTTTGAATCAAGACTTCCCGTTGGCTCATCCGCAAATAAAATTTCTGGGCTGTTGATCAATGCCCGAGCGGCAGCTACGATCTGCCTTTGTCCGAGTGACAGTTCATCAATATTTCGCTCGGATAATTTTTTTATATTTAAAAGATTCATCATATAATTAAAGCGTTCTTCAATTAATTTTTTGTGCGAGTGATTTAAGGCCAAAGGTAAAATGACATTTTCCTTAACATTTAAGGAATCAAGCAATTCGAAGCTCTGATAAATAAACCCCATTTTATTTCGACGGAATTTAGTTTGAGCTCGATCGTGCAGTTGGGTAATATCCAAGTCATCAATGATTATCTGACCATGATCAGGTCGTTCATTAGTCGAGATCATATTCAACAGGGTCGTTTTTCCAGCTCCAGATGGACCCATGATGCCTAAAAATTCTCCATGATCAACTTCTAAACTAATATCTTTGATGGCATGAACGGCATTTTTCTTTTTTCCAAAATCCTTTGAGATATTCTTTACGATTATTTGCAATCTAACTTCTCCAAAATTAAAAAATATTGTTATCATATTATATACGTAGTGTCTATATTCTAGCACGGAGGGAATTTTAATATGTCCAAAATTATGATTATTGAAGATGATCCATCCATCTCCAAGTTAATCAGTGAAAATCTTGCCAAATGGCAAATCGACTCTTACATTACTAAAGACTTTAACAACATCATTGACCAATTCAATGACTATGCACCCGATCTAGTTTTACTAGATATTAATCTTCCAGTCTATGATGGTTATTATTGGAATCAAGAAATCAGAAAAATTTCTAAAATTCCGATCATCATCATTTCATCTAGAAATTCCAATATGGACCAAATTATGGCGATGAATATGGGAGCTGATGACTTCGTTGAAAAGCCATTTTCCATCGATATCTTAGTCGCTAAAATTAATGCGCTCTTGCGTCGAACTTATGACTTCACTAAGAGTACCAATGACGTGATCGAACACAACGGTTTAAAGTTGAATCTGTCGAGTGGTTCAGTTGAAATCGGTGATAACAAAATTGATTTATCTAAAAATGAATATAAACTTTTACAACGTTTGTTAAAAGACCAGGGAAAAATTGTTACCAGAGAGCAATTATTGAATTTCATGTGGGACGATGAGCGTTTCGTTGATGACAATACTTTGACTGTTAACATCAATCGTTTACGTGGCAAAATTGAAAAGTATGGTTTACAAAATTATATCGTTACCAAAGTTGGTCAAGGATATATTATTCCGTAGAGGTTAATTATGACATTTTTTAAATATTTGAAAGACCATGTTTACTCAATTTTAATTGTTTTATTCGGGATGACTTTCGTTGAACTAGTGCTCTTTTTAGATCCTAATGTCCATTTCTACACTGGTACTTTAATCTATACTTGGTTTTTAGCGGTAATTTTTTTAGTGGCTAACTTATTTCTTTCCTACCACCATAAAAAAGATTGGTACAAACAACTAGAGGCATATCAAAATGATCTCTCAAAGGAACTGGTTGGAGCTAATAATAACGAGCAACAATTTATTCAGTCTAAAATTAACAATATTTCTTTAGAGTATCGCAATGAACTGACTGAACTTTATCAAAATCAAAAAGATCAACGCGAGTATACCGAATCTTGGGTTCACGACATTAAAGTTCCATTGTCAGCTCTGAAGCTTGCCAAAGACAATGATCTCGATAAAGAACTAGTTGCCGAAGAAATCGATCAAATTGATTATTTAGTCGATCAAGCTTTGTACTTTGCCAGATTAAATAATTTTTCTAATGATTATTTAATTCAAGAACAAGATTTAAATAACATTGTTAAGTCATCGATCAGAACTAATAAACGACTCTTTATCAATAAACGAATCGGTATTAGTCTTGATATTTCTGATAAAAAAATTTTAACGGACGAAAAATGGTTGAGCTTTATCATTAATCAAATTTTATCAAATAGTTTAAAATACACTCCACATAATGGCAAAATCACAATTTTCACGACTGAAAAAGATAATAACATTGAATTACACATTAAAGATACTGGAATCGGTATCTCGAACCAAGATATCAGCCGAATTTTTAACAAGGGCTTTACCGGTGAAAACGGCCGAAAATCTGGCAGTAAGTCGACTGGTATGGGGTTGTATTTAGTTAAAAAAATGATTGATAAACTAGGTCACAAAATCTCAGTTAAATCTGAAAAAGATCACGGAACTGAATTTACTATTACCTTTCTAGATTTACCTTATTACAATAATTAATTTTAAAATAATAGCACCTATTTTCCACAATGCGCTGACTTAACAATAGTCTTACGCAATTAAGAAGATAGATGCTTTTTTAATTAGCACAATTTAGAATTTCATAACTAATTCGAATGCCATTGTAAAAATTTTTAATAGTAATATTTTCATCAATATCATGATTATGTTCATCTGCATTGGCATATGGAATTGTAAAGACTGGTACATTTAAAGCATTTTTCCAAACATAGTTTGGAACAGAGCCTGGCATGACGGGTTCAATATAAACTTTTCCAGTAGCTTGTTTGATAGCTTTTTTTAACCATGCTATTTGTGACGCTTTAGCAACCGTCTTTTCTGGTGCTAATTCACCAATAATTTTTACGTCCAAATTATTTCGATCTATTTCTGTACGATAAACTTTCAATAGATTGGCCTTGATTGTAGCAATATCTTGGGCGTCAACTAATCGACAGTCTACTTTTAAACTTGCTTGGTGAGGGATGCTAGTTTTCACACCTTGTCCCATATATCCAGCCTTCATACTAAAGATATTGAAACTCGGTTCAAACATCAATTTTTGATAATAAGTTTCTTGGTCCATTGGCAAATCATTAATGCCAGCTTGTTGACAAATTTGTTGTTTATCAAACGGAAGCTCCATTAACCATCTCTGCTCTTGCTTCGTAGGTGGTTCAATTCCATCATAAAAGTGTGGTATTTTAACGTGTCCAGTTTGACGGTCATAAATTTTATCTAACTCATTTATTAATAATGTAACTGGATTTTGCATGATATTGCCAAAACTACCAGAATGATTATCGTGCTGGCCAGTTTTAGCAGTCAATTCAAAAGCAAAAATACCACGATTCCCTAGACGCAAAACGTTTGTCCCATCAGGATTGGCAGAACCATCTACAACGACTACCAAATCAATTGAATTTAACTTTGTTTTTGATAACTTTTTTACTGTCCCTAATAAATTAGGACTACCTTGTTCTTCTTCGCCTTCAATAAAGAAAGTCACATTAAATGGCAATTGTGAATGTGTCTGTAAATATGTATACACACCGAATATTTGGGCTAATAACTGGCCTTTATTGTCGCCAGCTCCTCGAGCAAAAAAGCGGTCTTGACGTTTGGTCAGACTAAACGGATCACTAGTCCACTCCCTTAAATCTCCGGGTGACATAACATCATAATGACCATAGAACAAAATATTTTTGTCAGTTTTCCCCTTTAAGTTGGCTAAAATTATCGGATGCCCAGCTGTTTGAATAACTTGAACTTCTGCATTTAAACCACGCAACAAATTCACCACGAAATCTACCGCTTCCGTGATATTTTCTCCAGTGACACTGAGACTTTTTATTCCAATAAATTTTCTAAAAGCATTTTCAAATTTTTCTTGATTCTTTTTTATAAATTCATCCCGTTGCTCCAAATTATCGCTTCCTCATACACTATTTTAAAGGAAACAAAAAAATAGTAAATCCACTGCTGTGAACTTACTATTTCAATTTTAAAGATAACGTTCTTTAACCTTCTTGACATCCTCTAGAGTTATGTCGCAAGAATCATCTTTTGATTCAGATAAAGCTTGTTCGTAAAGTTCATCATCAATGTTATCTTCAATTTTCTCAACAACTACTGCACGAAGAAAAGACGAAATGCTCATTTGTTTTGATTTCGCATATTTTCTAATGATCTTTTCGTCAAGATCATCTAATTGAAAAGAAATGACTGCCATTTTCTCGTCACCACCTGTTAATTTCGTTATTAGTTTATGCTTGTGGATGATTTTTTTCAATATTCAAGTTATCCACAGTTAAATATTATATAAAATTTATTCTCATAATTTAAAATAAATTACCTAAAAAGCGATTACATTGTGTCCATATACTTTATTTCTAATAAATTATCAAAAAACATTTAAATAAATATTTATCTTTTCTTCGATATTATAACATCCATTATAATGACAGGTAAAAAAGAAGCTGAACTAATGCTACTTGCATTAATACAGCTTCTTTTTAGTCAAATATTTCCACTTCATATTCTACATTTTAAGTAGTAAAGCATTGATGGCAACGACTACTGTCGAAAGTGACATTACTACCGCACCAACAGCAGGACTTAATACGAATCCTACTCCAGCCAGAATACCAGCTGCTAATGGAATTGCAACAATATTATAGCCTGCTCCCCACCAGAGATTCTCAACTGTTTTGCGATATGTATTATGTGATAATTTTAAGAACTTAATAATGTCGCTAGGATCACTATTGTACAAAATTACGTCAGCTGAATCGATGGCGACATCAGTTCCGGCCCCAATGGCAACACCAATCGTGGCAGCTGCCAAACTTGGAGCATCATTGATACCATCCCCGACCATCATGACGTGATGACCAGCTAATTCCAAATCCTTAATAACTCTATTCTTATCTTCCGGTAACAGTTCAGCCCGGAATTCCTCAATTCCCATTTGTTTGGCCATTGTGGCTGCGGCTGCTTGATTATCACCCGTCAACATGATTGGCGTGATATTTCTAGCTTTGAGTTGCTTGATAAATTCAATTGTATTCTTCTTGATCTTATCACCCAAAGCGATGAAACCAAGTACTTTTTTGTCTGTGACCAAGTAACTAATTGTATTACCTTTATCTAGATAAGTTTTTACTAACTTATTATCGACTGGGATATTTTCTTTCTTCAAATACTTCAAATTGACTAAATAATACGTCTTTTTATCAATTGAACCACTCATTCCGTATCCCTTGATAGCCTGAACATCTGTAAAATCTGTGGCAGAAATCTTTTTATCTTGAGCATATTTGACGATGCTACTTGCAATTGGATGACTGGAACCATTCTCTAAACCGCTAACGAGTGACAATAATTTATCCTCAGTTAAATCACTCAAACTGATCACACCATTAACAGTAAATTTACCCTCAGTCAAAGTTCCGGTTTTATCCATTGCAATGTAGTCGATCTTGCGACTATTTTCCATTGCTTGATTGTCACGAATGATCAAACCATTTGTGGCAGCAATCGACGTACTACGTGACATAACTAGTGGAATAGCCAACCCTAAAGCGTGCGGACAAGCGATGACTAACACGGCCACTAACCGATTCAAAGCCGTATTCATGTCACCAAAAATTAGCCAATAAACAAAAGCAATAATTCCGACGGACAAAGCAGCATAGAAGAGCCAACTAGATACTTTATCAGCTAATTGTTGTGTCTTCGAACGATTGTTTTGTGCATCCGCAACTAATTTGCTGATCTGTGACAAATATCCTTCATTGGCCGTCTTATCGACTTTTACCCGGATAGTACCCTCGCCATTGATCGATCCGCCAACGACTTTACTACCGACGTCCTTTTTAATTGCCTTTGATTCACCAGTGATCAGTGACTCATTGACATAACTATTACCACTAACAATATGTCCATCAAGTGGAACTGATTCACCAGCTCGAATCTCAACGATATCATCTTTTTTGACCATCGAAATATCATGATCCATCGTTTCATTTCCATGAACCATATGAACTTGATCAGGAACAAGTGTCGCAATCTTTTGTAAAGCATTACCGGCACTCATGGTAGACTTCATTTCAATCCAGTGACCTAATAACATGATCACGATCAGTGAAGCTAATTCCCAGAAGAAGTCCATAATATGATTCGAAGAATGAACCAAATTATTCATTACAAAAGCATACAAACTATAAATATAAGCGACGCTGATTCCCATTGTGATCAGTGTCATCATAGCTGGTTGCTTTGAAGCAAGTTCTCCTTTAGCTCCAGTAATGAATGGTTTTCCACCGTAGAAGAACAAAATTGTTGCTAAAACTAAAACTATCCAATCAGAACCTGGAAACTGAACTTGGAAAGGTAGATTTAAACCCATGAATGGTGACAAAATAAATACTGGTATTGCTAAAACAAGCGAAATCCAAAACTTTTTCTTTAAGTCCCCCATGTCCATCATATGACCGCCGTGCATCATCATATGGTCATTTGACATATCCATACCGGACATATCGTGATCCATCTTCATTCCATCCATATCCTTCATACTAAATCACCCTCCAAACAGTTACATTCAACTTCTTCTGGGGCAGTTTTTTGCTTTTCTTGCAAAACTTGCATTATTCCAGAAATATCACTTTGAGAAATCTCCGAATTCTCAATTAATTCTTTAATTGCTGACCCTTTTTTCATACAGCACAGATTATCGAATAAATTGTTCACACTTTGACTGATAGCCGAGTCCTCACTGATCAATGGTTTGTATATAAATGGACGACTAGTCTCATCAGCTTTCAAGAAATCCTTTTTCTGTAAACGAATGATCAGGGTCTTAATCGTGGCAGCTTTCCAATCCATCTTTCGTTCTAAAACTTCGATAACTTGTTTACTAGTTGCTTGACCTAATGTCCAAATAATCCTCATTACTTGCCATTCGGCTTTACTCATCGTTTCAATTTCCTTCATAACTTCACACTCCTTTTAGGTTTACAACTGTAATCTTTCTCAACAAAATACAGTTTACATCCGTAAACGAAATATGTAAAGTCATTTGCTTTTTTCATTCTCATAAAAAATAAAAATACTGTATATAATATTTTTATATCTCATATTATATACAGTATTTAACTTTTTTAATATTTTTTTGCATAAGTTAAAAAAATAACCCTAGATAATCAATATCAATTACCTAGAGTCATTTTAATCTGAATAAATTTATCTAATTGGGCAAGCGCCACCAGCACAGTCTGATTGGTCAACTAACTCAATATCTTTTTTATCATGGTTATTTGTTTGTTCTGCGAATACTTCAGCTACGTTTTCGTTAACTTCAGATTCACGTTCTTGATAAACTTCCTTATTGATTGGTTCCTTAGGAGCTTGCTTGAAGCCTGAACCAGTGTATGGCAATAGTGAAGTTGATTTTGTTACGTTTCTGTATTGATACATCAAGTCAGCGATTTGGTCGCCTTCCTCTGGTTGGAAAGTGATCGTACAACTTACGGCATTGTCTGACCAATAAGTTTGTAAGAAAGCTTGTGTAGCAAATTGTTCAGCAATTGAAACTGATCCAGCTGATGCAAAGTTAGGATCATCAGCGTTAGCAGCTCTAACTGGGAACTCAACGCACATTGTATGTTTTGTATAGACATCAGGTTCGATCTTGTATCCACAAGCTTTCAAAGCTGGTAGTAGTGGATCTGAATCTTGGAATCTGATTCTTTGAATTAAGTAACCTGCATAATGGAAATGCATACCTTCGGATACACCAGCAAGTTTAGCAACTGTACCTGATGGTTTAACAGTTGTGTGCTTAACTGAAGCTTTGCATCCTAATTCCTTTGAGTACTCCTTGTCAGCTGTAACGACGGAATGATATAAGTCATCAAATTTGTCTGCAACACGTTGATCGTAAATAGGTTTTTGAATTTCTTTTCCTGTTTCAGGATCAGTGGCAGTTTCAAAACCAGTCACAACACGATTACCAAATGTAGTCAAAATCCAGTCTTGAATACCAGACATTGAAACACCGATACGACGATTCTTTTGAATAACATTACGTGATACTTCCCAGTCATAATTACTGAATGTAACACGCTTTGTATATCTTGCAGCTAGTCTGAAGGCCTCTTCTAGTGACCAACCTTGTTCTTGAGCAATCAATGGGAAAACTTCAAATAAGTTACATGGTTCACCGTTACTCAATGAAATCTCACCACATGGGTTAGTACCTTCAACGCCATCATCGATTCCTGGTTGATAACCATCAATAGCACGTCCATAGTTACGTGATAATTCAAGGTTAACGATACCTGGTTCACCATTATGAGTGATCGAGTCAGCAATCGGTGCATATTGGTTGAATTTTGAGTCAACAGCCACACTGTTATTTGAAGCCCAACGGTGATGATAAAGTTTTTCTTGGTCTTGTTTCATCGTGATAAAGTCTTCATCAGTAGCGCCACCTAAAGCAAGTTCTGCGGAACGACGAACATTACCAGCAACAACAGTTTTACCAATCAAGTTACCCATATCAGTACAGTCAACTGAAGTCAATTTACGACCAACTGCATTGTTCAAAACTTCGTTGATATCAAAGAACATTTCGATCAATGGTACTGGACCTGATGCTGTTCCACCGAAGCCTTTGATTTTTTCGCCTTTAGCACGAATCTTAGTGATATCAAGGACAACGTGATCCAAACCATCATTGGTACTGTTAAAGTGGGCATCGATCATATTCGCATTTCCAATCACCCAACCTTCACGAGTATCTGGCAAGACGTAATTACGGGTATTTTTTAGGCTGTGAGTCTTTTCCCATTCATCACGGTCAATTGCACCAGCTTCAAGAGATTCTTTGTAAGAAGCACTCTCTTTGCCGATAAGGACAGTTAAATCAACCTTATTGTCAACAACTGGCATCAACTTCATATTACTTGGGACAACGGAAAAACCAACGCCGCCACCCTTCATCAATTGGTCAAACATGAATGAAAATGGCATTGAGACTGCTAATTGATCTTGTTTTAAATATGATGGCACGATATGACTGTCGCCATACTTTTGTGGTCTAACAGCAATGAACCAGCAATTGTTCAAAGCATCCCCGTTACGGTCTTGATAATCAGTACCAGAGATCCAAAGATTACGGCCAGATGGAGTTGCAGCAAGTCCATAGACCAATTTGTATAATTCTTGTGCTTCATTAACTAATCCGGCATATTGTTCATCAGTTATTTCAGCATTTTTTAGACGAGGATCAAGGTTGATGTTACCTTCGATCACACGTTTAACGGTTTCAGACCAGTTTTCGGTCCGGCCTAGTTCTGGGATCCAACGAGCATAAGTTCTCTTGTAGGTGACCCAGCCTAATTCACCCCAGTGGGGTTTAATTGTATTTTTAACTTCGTCAATAAAGTCGTCAGACAAAATAATTTTTTTAATTGTTTTCATTAACACTCACTCCACATAAGAAAGATAACACTATATATAGTACCCTGATTTATTTTTAATAACAATATATAGTACTCAACTATTTCTATTGACATTTCAAAACAGTTTTTGCGTGCCGCTATTTCGGCATTCCAATTTTTAAAAAAATTTCTCCAATCCGTCTTAACCAAAATCGAAAAAATTCAAAGTCGCAATTACTATTCTAATATCTAATCGAAGACCTTCGCAACGGTTTTTTAAATTTAAAGTTCTTCAAAAAAAGCAAGTGGGAAACAACAAATTTTTTCCTTGACTCGTCCTAAACCTTGTCAGATACGTGATTGCTACATAAAAAAATTTATTCCAAAAAATTTTCTTTTTAAACCATTTATGTTTAGACAAGCTGAGATAACCTTATCAGAACACAGGTTCTCATCGCAAAATAAAAACTAGACCAATTTTAAAAAATGATCTAGTTTTATTTTTTTAAATTTCTTTTTTTCTCAAAATTTTATACAAACCGACTCCGGCTAAAATCGCAATGATCGGTAAAAATTCAATCCGGTATCTTCCCTGTACTTCAATTAACAATTGTGCTGCCGCAAATGCAAATAACGGTAAGATCAATAAATATAGACTATTACTAAATTTGGTTTTAAATAATGCTAATGAACCGATCCAAGAGAACACTATCAAAATAATCGAACCTAGATAAGCTAAGTAATCAATCCTTTGAACTGTTTGAGCGGAATGATTTTGACTGTAACTAGAAAAATTCGTAGCCATCGTTCGTGATGACCAAAGTCCTTCAAGTTTATTCATGAATAAACTCAACCATTTGTTATGCTGATTTAAATAATTAATCTCTTGATGTAAGGCTGCCTTTTCTTTTTTAGCCATAACTTTTCTCGGCTTACTAGCGTCAATTAAACGGTCCATATCTGGAGAATAAGTTCCATTAGACTGATAGTTAAGACCCGTCACAAATTTCCACTCAGTGTCAGAATTTGACAATCCGTAAGCATTCAAGCCTGAAGCTTTTATTCCAAATCCTGCTAACGAAAAGAGCGCAAAGTAAATCATTAAACCAATGAAAACTTTCAAAAATCTTTGATAATTAATTTTACCATTTTCAAACAGTAAATAAATGACCGCAAATACTACAATTCCTGCAATGATCACTGGACCAATAGGTCTAATCAAACATCCGATCGTTAACGTAACACCTGAAAATAGATCGGCCCACAATTTGTTCTGCATGAGTAAATAAAAAGTTAATAAGTAAAACAGCGATCCTAAATATTGATTACTGGCCTGACTGTTTAACGCAAACCAATCTAAGTCGATCATTAAAACTAATACCGACAAACGTGCAATCTTGATATTTTTGAAAATTTTTTCAGCTAATAAGTAAGTTACCAACAAGATAAGTGCTTGATAAATTACATTTAAAAATTGAATTGCAAAAATATGATAACCGAAAAGCTTTACAACTCCTAAAACATAAACCATATAACCAGATTGATAAGCAAATCTGGAAAAATAATCATTATCAGTCTGATATAATTTATCGCCATTGAAAACACCAGGGACTCGACTCCAAAAATTTCCAAAGTCACTCACTTGCGTCCTTGGTACCATCAAGATCCAAGTCGTCGCTACGATCATGAAAATTAGTATCATGCCTAAAACAATTGTCCAATTGATTTTTCGATTGCTATCATCAATTTTCACTAAAATAAATCCTGCTCCAATTACTAACAGAAAAGCCAAAACTAAAGTAGTCCAATTAAAGGCTCGATTGACTAAAGCAAAATTTTGAAAATAGTACTTTACCATTAAAATTGCGACTAAACCAGTAAAAATAGCTAAAACCAGTAATAAAAATCGGCTAATTCCCTTTTGTATCTTTAAGATAGTGATCCCCGTCCTAACTATTATTGATTATTGTCTAAACAAGTTAATTTTAGCACGGTATTAATGGATCTGTCTTGATTGAAAGGCTTTCATAATTTAAAAAAAACTACCAAATTACAGAGCAATTTGATAGATTTAAAAAAATTATTTTATTTTATTTTAGAACAAGTATCTTAAAAAATTTGATTACCTAATCTACTTTATATCAATATGATTAAAAAGACTCTTGGTACACTCAATCGTGCCATCATCATAAACAATTTTCATGGTAAAATCTGGCATCATTTCGACTGAAACGACTCTAGGAACTTCTTTACTCCTATTTATGCCCCCAATAAAAACCTCATTCACTACTTTGTAATCGATTTCATTATAAACTGATTGATATTTCCAATCAATAAAGAAACACAAAATAAAAAAGATGCAAACAACAATTTGCACCCATACTTTAATTTAGCATCAATTTATTTTCAGAATTATGACATTTGTTTTCCCTTTAAAAATTGTCCTCCAATGAAATAAGTTATAAAGGACATAAATACCGACATGCCAGCAAAAATTATCAGGGATGTCCAATTGTAATATCCACTAGTCAACAACATAAAAATAAAATAAACGACTAAATAAATTATCCAAGTCGGCTTTTTCCCTAGATTGGTCATTGTCCTAATCAGCGCTAATGGAAAAATTATGAGAACTTCCCAAGGAAAGTTATTAAATATATTTTGACCTGTGATTAAATTCCTAATAAGAACAATCGCTAACCACAAAACAACAAATATTAAAAAATTTCGAATTACTTTATTTTTCATTCAACCCCCACTCTCAACTTAATAACTAATAGCGTATCTTATTTTTCAAGTTGATTCAATTGGGCTGTTACTTTCAAGATATTGGGATACTTTTTAGCAGCTTTATTTTCATAAAAGGCCGGATTATTTAATTTGTATTTTCCGTTTTTTCTAATCCAAAAAGTCGTCTCAGAATTAGTGATCGGATAATAGTTCTTTCTAGTTAACCCAAATTTGCGATAGGTTTTTGCTTGACCTTTATTTTCTGGAAAATACTTTCCTAACCCCATAATTACCGTCGATTTGATTGGTGGGATTGGAAAAATCTCACTGGGATAATAGACAATTTCTTTAGGATCTTTAAATCCATAACTTGTATATAGATCTTTGACTTGAGTCAATCCACCACTGAAAGTAGTTTTAATGGTTTTGCCAAGCAAGTTTTGATTACCACTGATCACTTTTTTAATATAAACTGTAGCTTTTGTTTCTGGCGCAATCGGCATTCCAATCATCGGCGTCAAATTTAAAACTTGGGCGACGACGACATAGCGATTAGCTTTTTTTAAAGCCTTGAAGTTCATATTTTCGTCGTTGTAGCCTGTTGGAACCGCTGTCAGAGCTTTTTGCATTTGCTTCGACTCAATTACAGGCACATTTTTTAAACGCTTCTGATAGCGTTTCTGATTACTTTTCATTTCAATTTTTTGTTTATCAGTTAAAGCTGCCGACTGGGGACTTTTACTGCTGCAACCTACCAAAACTAGTAAACAAAGCGTGAAGACAATTAATTTTTTCATTCGCAATATCCATTTTCTTAGACTATTGGCAGTTTAACATACTTTGCTAATTAGGAGGCCGTCTTCCACACAAGCCTTGTGCTACTTTATTTAAAGACAAAAAAAGAGAGTCCACGATGTGAACTCTCAAAAAGTTTTACTTGTTCAAGTATTCTTCAACAAGCTTCTTGTTATCTTCATTAGTGATTGATTCATTAACGGCACGATCAGCTAATGTAGCTAAGTCTTTAGTACTCAACTTCTTCATCAAACTTCTTACACGAAGTACTGATGTAGCACTCATTGAGTATTCATCTAGACCCATGCTCAATAGCAATGGAAGCATTGTGTTGTCACCAGCGGCTTCACCACACATGCCAGCCCACTTACCTTCTTTATGAGCTGATTCAATAACATGTTTGATCAATCTCAAAATTGAAGGGTTATATGGTTGGTATAGGTATGAAACATGTTCATTACCACGATCAGCAGCCATTGTGTATTGGATCAAGTCGTTTGTACCAATACTGAAGAAATCAACTTCCTTAGCAAATTGGTCTGCAAGAACTGCAGCAGCTGGAACTTCCATCATCATTCCTAATTGAATGCTGTCAGAAACTTCAACACCATCTTTAACTAACTTAGCTTTTTCTTCTTCAAAGACCTTCTTAGCATCTCTGAACTCTTGCAATGTACCGATCATTGGGAACATAATACGCAAGTTACCAAAAGCAGATGCACGAAGCAAAGCTCTTAGTTGTGTTCTAAAGATTTCTTGTCTATCCAAACTGATACGGATAGCACGGTAACCTAAGAATGGGTTCATTTCTTCTGGAAGTGGTAAGTATGGCAAGTGTTTGTCACCACCGATATCCATAGTACGGACAACGACTGGCTTACCTTTCATTCCTTCAAGAACCTTCTTATAAGCCTTGAATTGGTCTTCTTCTGTTGGAAGAGAATCTGATTGCATGTACAAGAACTCTGTACGATACAAGCCGACACCTTCGGCACCATTATCAATAACACCTTGTAGATCATCAGGTGTACCGATATTAGCAGCGATATCAAAGTGCTTGCCATCAGCTGTAACTGAAGGTTCGTCCTTTAATTTCTCCCATTCAGCTTTTTCTTCAGCAAATTCCTTTGCCTTTTGTTCATATTTCTTGATATCGTCATCACTTGGATCAACGATTGCAGCACCGTTTAATCCATCAACAATAACAGTATCACCGGCTTTAACATCTTTAGTGATTGTGTCAGTACCAACTACAGCTGGCAATTCCAAAGAACGTGCCATGATAGCTGAGTGAGCTGTACGACCACCAATATCAGTAACAAAGCCTTTTACATACTTCTTATTTAATTGAGCTGTATCACTAGGTGTCAAATCATGAGCAACGATAACAACCTCATGGTCGATCAATGCTGGATTTGGTAATTCAACGCCTAATAAATGAGCCATAACACGTTTCGTAACGTCACGGACATCGGCTGCTCTTTCTTGCATGTATGGATTATCAGTCATACCTTCAAAGATTGAAATGAAGTTTTCTGAAACATCATGCAATGCTTGTTCAGCGTTAACACTCTTATCGGAAACTTCTTTTTCAACTGCACCTGTAAATTCGGGATCAGCCAAAATCATCTTGTGAGCATCAAAAACTTGAGCTTCCTCTTCACCTAGAGATTCCTTAGCGGTATCTCTGATTTTTGTAAGCTCATCATCTGATGTAGAAATAGCATCTTTAAGACGACTGATTTCTGCATCAGCATCTGAAATACTTTTCTTAGTGAAAGACAAATCTGGTTGAACTAAAAGGTATGCTTCAGCAGTAGCGATACCATCACTTGCTGCAATTCCCTTAATAGTTTTAACCATTATTCTGCCAATCCTTCCTTTGTCATTGTTTCTGAAATAGCAGCGATTGCATCACTTGCATCGTCACCATCAGCAGTAATTGTAACATCAGCACCTTGGCCAACACCGAGTGACATAACACCCATGATTGACTTCAAGTTAACTGACTTGCCTGAGAATTCGATGTTTACATCTGAACTGAATTTACTTGCTGTTTGTACCAACATAGTAGCTGGACGTGCGTGGATACCTGTTTCTGCAATAATGTGAAAATCTTTCTTTTCCATAATTAATACCTCACCATATAATATAAAATTCTGTAGATATACTACAAATATTCACTAATTAATTTACCATTATCTCTAATTTTTCACAAGGGCTTTGCACAAAAAATCGTGAGATAACTCAAGTGTGATAAGCCGTTTAACGCTTACAACGCTTGACGCTGAAAGCGTTTATATTATAAAACTTTTTCAAAGATAATTGAAAAAAATATCATTTCTACTATTAAATAAATTTTTTTTTAGAATTCCAAGACTTAGCACTTGCATTAGTCGAGTGCTAATTATATACTACCGTTGTATCCTGTGCAAAAGGAAAGGTGGGGTGCGTATGCTTTGTCAGAATTGTCATAAGAATGAAGCGACGATTCACTTGTACACGAGTGTTAACGGCCAACGGACAGAAATCAATCTCTGTCAGGACTGTTATCAAAAATTAAGAAATCAAGCTAACGAAGGTATGAATAATATGGCACAAAATCCTAACGGTGGATTTTCTAGTTTTGAAGACTTGTTTAACGCCTTAAACGGTGCACAACAACCTAACAATGCTTTCCAGCAACAAGGTCCACAAACTCAAATGGGCAATGGTAACGGTAATGGCCGTCGTCCTAGAGGAAATGGAGTCTTAGACCAATACGGTGTTGACTTGACTGCCCTTGCTAAGAAGGGTCAGATCGATCCAGTCATTGGTCGTGATAAGGAAATCAATCGTGTAATCGAAATATTAAATAGAAGAACTAAGAACAACCCTGTTCTAATTGGTGAAGCAGGTGTCGGTAAAACCGCCGTTGTTGAAGGTTTAGCACAAAAAATCGTTGACGGCGACGTACCGGAAAAATTACAAAATAAACGTGTTATCCGCTTGGATGTAGTTTCACTAGTCCAAGGTACTGGCGTACGTGGTCAATTTGAACAAAGAATGCAACAATTGATTAATGAACTACAAAAGAATAAGGAAATTATTCTTTTCATCGATGAAATTCATGAAATTGTCGGTGCTGGTAATGCTGAAGGCGGAATGGATGCAGGTAATGTTTTGAAACCTGCCCTTGCCCGTGGCGATATGCAATTAGTTGGTGCTACTACTTTAAATGAATATCGGACAATTGAAAAAGATTCTGCTTTGGAACGTCGTCTCCAACCAGTTCAAGTTAATGAACCTAGTGTTGACGAAACCGTTCAAATCTTAAAAGGTATTCAGCCTAAGTACGAAGATTACCATCACGTAAAATTCTCAAATGAAGCTATCAAGGCTGCGGCTGAATTATCAGCTCGTTACATTCAAGATCGTTTCTTACCTGATAAGGCAATCGATTTGATTGATGAAGCTGGTTCTAAGAAGAACTTACAAATCAATCACGTTGATATGGAAGATCTCGATAATAAGATTTCTGACGCTGAAGTTCAAAAGCAAGCTGCCCTTCGTAATGAAGATTACGAAAAAGCTGCTTACTACCGTGATCAAGTAACTAAGTTCCAAAAAATGAAAGATGGCGCTAAAAACGAACCAATCGATAAGAGTATCGTCAGTGAAAAAGATATTCAAAAAATTGTCGAAGAAAAGACTAACATTCCAGTTGGCGAGTTACAGTCTAATGAACAAGCCCAATTGAAGAATCTTGAACCTGATTTGAAAGCTCACTTAATTGGTCAAGATAAAGCTGTTGGCGATGTTGCAAGAGCTATTCGTCGTAATAGAGTCGGTTTCAACAAATCTGGTCGTCCAATTGGTTCCTTCTTATTCGTTGGACCTACTGGTGTTGGTAAAACTGAACTTGCTAAACAACTTGCTCGTGAACTATTTGGTTCAGAGGATTCAATGATCAGATTCGATATGTCTGAATATATGGAGAAACATTCAGTTTCTAAATTGATCGGTTCACCTCCAGGGTATGTTGGTTACGAAGAAGCTGGTCAATTGACTGAACAAGTTCGTCGTAATCCATACAGTTTGGTTCTATTAGATGAAATTGAAAAAGCTCATCCTGATGTAATGCACATGTTCTTGCAAATCCTCGATGATGGCCGTTTAACTGATTCTCAAGGTAGAACAGTCAGTTTTAAGGATACTATCATCATCATGACTTCAAATGCCGGACAAGGCTTACAAGAAGCTAATGTCGGCTTTGGTGCAGAAGCTAGTGGAACTACTAACTCAATCATGAATCGTTTATCAGAATTCTTTAAACCTGAATTCTTGAACAGATTCGATGGTATCGTTGAATTCAACTCATTGACAAAAGATAATCTTCTCAAGATCGTTGATTTGATGCTTGATGATACAAATAAGATGATTGCTGACCAAGGTTTGAGTATTCACGTAACTAAAGATGCTAAGGATAAATTAGTTGATTTAGGTTACAACCCTAAGATGGGTGCTCGTCCATTACGTCGTGTGATCGAAGAACAAATTGAAGACAAAGTTGCTGATTACTTCCTAGATCATCCAAATGATAAGGATCTACAAGCAAGCATTGTCAAAGGTGAAATTAAAATTTCCAAGTATAGTGCACCTGATACTGAAGAATAGTGGTGCTTTGAGTCTAAGACAGTTGTCTTGGGCTCTTTTTGTATACAAAAAAACTCTCCTATTTCAATTTACATTGTTGTAGGAGAGTTTTTTAATGAGTGATTACTTAATCATCATTTTCAACTTCAAGTATTTTACCCGTTTGGGCATTGATTTTTACACTTTTTTCAGTGCTATTCTTTTTCACAGTAACTTCCCAGTAAGTCTTCCCTAGGTCCTTATCGAGACTGAATTCGGTACTGACTCCACCGCCAATTTTGTCTTCAGCAATCTTGGCAGCTTTTTTGATTGAAATCAAATCGTCTACATCCAAAGTTTCAGATTTACGAGATGCATCATCTTGATCATCTTCGTCAAGCTCTTCTTGAGAGTTCTGTAAAATCTTCTTATTACGAGCGTTAATATTCAACTGATACTCTTTTTGCTCATCAATTCCTTCTATCTTATAAACTGGTCCTCGATATGATTTTTCCAGCTCTAAAGAAGTAACAGAAGTCTTGGGATAAGTCTTTTGATACAGCTTGATTGCATCGTTAGCACTTACCTTGATCTGATTTTTTAGAACTTTTGAAGAATTAGACTTGCTTTGTGTCGAACTACTAGCGGAATTAGTTGAACATCCAACTAGCAAAATGGACAACATAATGGTGATGAATCCCATTATTTTTTTCATTATCGAATCCCCCACTTAATCTATTAGATATCTTACTTTCAGTATACTGAAAATGAGGCCTGACAAGCAACGAAAAGCATTATAAATAATTCTATACCAAGCTTAGAAACCATTGTTAGCGGTCATTTCTTTGAACCACAAGCCACTCTTTTTAACCGTTCGTTTGAAATTATTATCCAGGTCAACGCTATAAAAACCGTAACGATTGCGATAACCGTTTAGCCAAGACCAACAGTCAACAAAAGTCCACATATGATATCCGAAACAATTACTACCAGCTTCCATTCCCTTATGAAGCATCGACAAATGATCTTTCATAAAATCAATTCGATAATCATCTTCAATCATCCCATCAGCGTTCTTAAACCGAGCTTCATCAGCTACACCCATTCCGTTTTCACTGACATACCAAGGAATATTTTTGTATTGATCACGCATCATGATGGCAATATCGTACAAAGCTTTAGGATAGATCTCCCAACCACGATATGGATTGATTTTCTTATCTGGCCAATCATATGGCTCATACAAATCTTCTGGCATTTTAGCTGGGAAATGAGGATTTGTCGGTGCTTGGACACGTCTAGGCTGATAATAATTGATTCCGATGAAGTCAACTGTGTTATCAGCTATCAATTGTTGATCATCTTTTTCAACGGTTGGTAAAAGCTTATTTTCTTTTAACAATTCAATTAATTCATTTGGCACCTTACCAAGCACAGCCGGATCCAAAAAGCTCTGTGTGTTCAACAAATCAGAATCCTTTTTAGCCTTTAAATCGGCTGCACTTTGACTGCGACTATAAGCTGGCAAAACGTTTAAAATAATTCCAATTTCTCCGTCGATTTGACTCTTTCTAAATTCACGCACAGCGCAGACGTGTGACATCAAAGTATGATACCCAACCTGTACTGCTTTTTTCATGTCAACAATAGCTGGATAATGGAAACCTAATAAATAACCGCATTCGACGTGAACCATTGGCTCGTTGAAAGTTGTCCACTTATGCACCAGATCACCAAATTGTTCAAAGGCAGTTTTAGCGTAGAAAGCAAAATCTTCCACCGACTCACGAGCTTCCCAGCCACCTTTTTCCATCAGCCACCAAGGCATATCGAAGTGAAACAAATTAATAATCGGTTCTATATTGTGATCAAGCATATCTTGAAAGTAGTCTCGATAAAAAGCCACTGCCTCAGGATTCAAAGTCTTTCCATCCGGCAACAGACGAGCCCAAGAAATTGAGGTACGATAAGAATTCATCCCAATCTTCGTCATGTTTTCAACGTCTTCATGATACATTTCATAAGTATTAGAA
Organism: Companilactobacillus miaonis; assembly: GCF_036913615.1. Taxonomy (NCBI): domain Bacteria; kingdom Bacillati; phylum Bacillota; class Bacilli; order Lactobacillales; family Lactobacillaceae; genus Companilactobacillus; species Companilactobacillus miaonis. The sequence goes on from NZ_JAYKTX010000006.1 coordinate 161,949, forward strand.
GTATCCTTTGGCCCTTGATCCTGGTTGAATTTTTCAGGATTCATTTCAAACCACTTGTCCCAAGTTGTTGCAGACTTACCATTCAACAAACTGTGACCCTCTGTTTGAGGTGCGGAAGCAGCAGCTCCCCACAAAAAATCTTTCGGAAAGTTAATCATTTTTATCTCCTTATAAAAGTCTTCTTGTAGAATTGTATCAAAGATTGTGGTGTTTTTGGGAAACGTTTTCACAACGAAATATTTTTTAACCTTGAATTATATGAAATATAATTAGAGTCAGCTTTACGATACTCAAGCGACATTTTCAACGTGAGTATTGTAAGTAAATTGCACGCCCTTATCTCCCAAGAATTTGACCATTGGTTGAATGAACGATTCATATTGATTGTATATGGAAAAGAGTGTTATTTGCGATAAAAACAAATAACACTCTCATTTTTAAAATTCTTCATATACTGCAGGATCTTGATTATTTGTTCGACCATCCGTTTTAGTTAAAGCATTGATTTGGCGCATATCTTCAGCCGATATTTCAAAATCAAAAATATCCATATTTTCACGTTGACGAACTGGTGAAGCTGATTTAGGAATTGGAATTGTCTTTAATTGCAATTCCCATCTTAGTATCATTTGGCCAACAGTTTTATTGTATTTTTTGCTCAATCTAATTAACACTTCATCTTGCAACACTGAACTAGCACGTCCAAGCGGACTCCAATCCATCGTCACGATATCGTTATCCGCATCGAATTTACGCATTGATTCTTGATTGAAATATGGATGTAATTCAATCTGATTAACACTTGGCATAACGCCTGTTTCATTTTTTAATTTATTCAAGTGATCTGGTAAAAAGTTGCAAACACCAATTGATTTTACTAAGCCAAATTTCTGAGCATCAATCAAAGCTTGCCAGGCTTCAACATACATACCACGTTTAGGATTAGGCCAATGTAGTAAATACAAATCAAAATAATCCAAATGTGCTCGGTATAGTGATTCTTGTAATGCCGTTATAGCATCATCATAAGCATAATAGCGACCTGGCAACTTAGAAGTAACTGTTAATCGATCACGATTGATACCACTCTCCGCAATTGCTTTACCAACAGCACCTTCGTTCTCATAATTATAAGCTGTATCAAGCATCGTATAACCATTGTTAATAGCCGAAACAATACTTTGAACGCCACTACGGCCATTTAACTTGTAAGTTCCAAAGCCAAAGCTAGGAATTTCTTGTCCATCATTTAATTTATACATGAATATAATCCTCCTCAATACTTATAAACTACAACAAATTGAGAAATTGGACAAAAGAAAAAGTCCTACATCGTTGCCCCCAAAATCGGCTTTGCTATGGAAGACGGTATACTACACCAACCAAAAAAAGAAGCTAAGCAATTATACAATCACTTAACTTCTATAATTATTCTTATTTCAACAACAAAAAACACAAAACTAAATCATCACGGTCTTTTAAATCAAAACCAGTTTGTTCATGGAATTTCTCCATGCGATACAATAAAGTATTTCGATGCAAGAAAAGCTCTTTTGCAGTCTTAGTTAAATTGGAATCACACTTGTACAAAGCGTTGATCATTTGAGTTGTCTTAGAATCAATATCGATTTTTTTCTTGAGTGATTTAAACATATCCGTATTCTTCAGATTTTGCTCAATCAAGAAATCTAAGATAACTGTCGACAAGTTGTTGACGTTGTCTTTCATTTCTAGTGACTTATGGAACAGTTGGCGTTCCATATCAAAAATATTAGGGAGTTTCTCATTGACGGGCCAAAATTGCCCTACGTATACTCGACTTTTCGTATAAAAATCAGAATCAATCAGTTGAATCATTCTTTGGACCTCGAGCTTGTCCATATTAGTCTTAGTTTCTTTTTCAATCAGTATTCCTGTGTACTTGTTGATCCAAAAACTATCGACTACCTCGTCAAACGTATCAACAAATACATTTAACCATTCTTTTGCTCGATCATCTGATTCCAACTTCTGTACTTCAAATTGGAGTACACGAACGTTAGATTTCTCTGAAGGAATTTTGTCACTTTCATGAACTAAGAAGTTCCACCAGTTGTTATTAATGGATTTATTATTATTATCTTGACTGACTAATGACAAGAGAAATTTTTCTTTATTACTTAAATGGTTCTTCTTAATTGTGATCCACTGATCTTGAATCAAAAAGTTATAATCATCAGGATCAGAACTTGGTTCAACCACAACCTTTGCGTCAGGGTATAATTCCAATAACTTTGCAATACTTCCCAGCATACTTTAACCACCTATTTATTCGATTGCGTCTGTGGTCTTTTCATCAAAGAAATGTGCCTTGTTCAAATCAAATGTTAGACGTACTGTAGCGCCTGGTTCGTGATAGTCACGAGCATCAACAATAGCAACAAATTCTGTGTCATCAACCTTTGAATAAAGCATTGATGTTGCACCTAGCAATTCAGAAACCACAACCTTACTTTCAACTGTTGCTTCTGGGAATGTCTCTTCCATTGCGCCTTCAGCGTGGATATCTTCTGGACGTACACCCAAAGTAACATCCTTATCATTATAACCCGCATCGTCAAGAATCTTAGAACGTCCTTCAGGCACTTTTAGATTTAAACCACCATTATCGGTAACCATACCATCCTTGTAGTGAACATCAAAGAAGTTCATTGAAGGTGAACCAATAAATCCGGCAACGAATTTGTTCTTAGGTGTTTCATAAACTTCTTTAGGGGTACCAATTTGTTGAACTTCACCCATTGACATAACAACGATTCTGTCAGCCATAGTCATAGCTTCAGTTTGATCGTGGGTAACGTAAATTGTAGTTGTATTCAATTCTTGGTGTAGTTTAGCAATTTCGGCACGCATCGTAACACGAAGTTTAGCATCCAAGTTTGATAGAGGCTCATCCATCAAGAAGATTGGAGCATCACGAACGATAGCTCTTCCTAAAGCAACACGTTGTCTTTGACCACCAGATAGAGCAGCAGGTTTTCTATCTAGGTATTCTGACAAGCCCAAAATCTTTGCGGCGTGATCAACCTTTGTCTTAATTGTATCCTTATCATATTTACGAAGTTTCAAACCAAAGGCCATGTTATCAAAAACGGTCATATGTGGATACAGAGCATAGTTTTGGAAAACCATAGCGATATCACGATCTTTTGGTGCAGTATCATTTTCATACTTACCATTGATCAGTAATTCACCTTTTGTAATGTCTTCAAGTCCAGCAATCATACGTAAAGTTGTTGATTTACCACAACCTGAAGGTCCAACGAAGACGATAAATTCCTTATCCTTAATGTGTAAATCGAAATCAGAAACAGCATAATTATCTTTTTCAGCATTAGGATATCTCTTATAAATGTGATTTAAATCAATTTCTACCATATTATTAAACCCTCTCAACATTTAGTTATTAACTCTAATTCATAAATACATTGTATTTTAAAAGCGCTTTCATTGTTATTACAAAACAACTAAAAACTATCAACATTTTTGTGCACTTTTACTAAAAACTAAATTTAAATGAGATTTATTCTTTAATTTGATAATCAAAATAATTCAAAAATAGTTCGCAATACATCATATTAGCCCATGAGAACCATTCACGAGTATATTTAGTCGGATCATCGACATCAAAACCTTCGTGCATCATATTCGTTCCTGCTGTCGTATTGACCATCTTATCTAACAATTTTGCCTTAACTGCCTTATCAGGTTGAGTCAAACCCTGAATTACCAGAGCAATGTGCCAAATATAATTTTTTGGAGTATGCGGACTACCTAACCCTTGACCAAATTTACCTGCATAATAGTATGGATTCTCAGTACTCAAAATCGTTTTACGAGTATTCAAATAAGTTGGATCATCCATCGACGTGTAGTGTAAATATGGCGTGCTCAAAAGATTGGGAACATTGCCATCATCCATAACTAAATAATGCCCTAACCCATCAGTTTCATATGCATAAATTCTTTCTCCAGCTTGATTAGTCGTTGTTCCATACTTTTCAATTCCAGTTCGAACTTTAGTTTGAATATTCTTAGCTTGATCGACAATTTCAGGATCATCCAAAACAGAACTAAAAATTTCTTGAATATAATCCAAAACTAAAACAGCAAACATGTTGGCTGGAACTAAATAACCATAGACGCAAGCATCGTCACTGGGTCTAAAGCCTGACCAGATCATCCCAGTTTCTTTAACCGGTGACCCCATACCATCATTGGTTAAAGTATCTTCCGGACGGTCTTCATCTCTTTGGAAACGATAAGGTGACCTAGTTGCGTGACACTGTTCAGTTTCAAACACATGCAATAATTTCTCAATCCCACTGACAAAACTCTCATCAAATTGGTCAACTCGACCAGTATTCTTATAGAGTAAGTAGGCCAGTTGGACCGGGAAACACAGTGAATCAATTTCAAACTTGCGTTCCCAAATCCAGGGCGTCATTTCTGTATGGTCTTTGTGATGCCCGGCATTGTTAGGTTCGCTATTGAACGCATTAGCATACGGATCGTGATTCATGTTGAAAAATTGGCGTTTAACGACTCCACGGATAAAATCAGATATCTCAGGTATCTTTTGTGCCATCACCAAGTATGGACGGACTTGACAAGTTGAATCCCGTTGCCACATCGCTGGAATGTCGCCAGTCAATATAAAAATATCGTCATCGGCAATTTTCTTAACTGTCGTTTCTAAAGTGTTAGCGTAAGTGACATTGAAAACTTTACTCCAGTCAGCATGCTTAACTCCGGCCTTTTGAGTAACGCTATCCATAAATTGCTTTACTGCTGGTGAAATAGTTTGTTTATTCAAAATTTGTTCCTCCAATTGATATATCATTTTCACTAATAGTATAATGCAATCGTTTTCAAAAAACTAGTAACTTTTATTTCCAGATATGCTATATTAGTAGTATTAGAAAGGATGGCTTGCCATGGAACCAAAGTATAAATTGATATACCAATCCTTAAAAAATAAAATTTTAAATCACCAAATAAACGTCGGTGATAAACTTCCCAGTGAAAACCAATTGGCTAAAGAATATTCCGTCAGTCGTATCACCTCTAAACGGGCGCTAACTGAATTAGAAAATGATGGACTCGTCAGTCGTCAAGCCGGTGTTGGTACAATCGTCCAAAAGGATCATCTTACGGAAATTAAAAATGAGATCTTATTTGTCATCCCTTTTGCCAATAATGCTGAATTCGGCGATTACACTAGTGGCCTATTACAAGTTTTCAATGAACAACGAAATTTTCAAATCACGACCGTTACTAATCAAAAATTCCGTAACTTCCCACTATCAAGAATCAATCAAGCAAAAGGAATCATTTATTATGTCGAGTCCCTAACGAATGACCTAAAAGTTATTACCAAGTTATTTCTAGATAAAATCCCAATTGTTATCTTAGACAAGTCTTTTGACGACTTACCGATTCCCTGCGTAACTTGTGATAATTTTAACGGTGGAAAACTAGCCACGACCACTTTATTACGATCGGGTTTACAAAAACTCGCTTTCGTGACCAATGAAGACAGTATCAGCGATTCGTCCGTCCGTTCACGCTACTTTGGTTTTTTAAGTGCGGTTCAAACTCAAAAATCGATCACTTCAATTTTGTTCAACATTAAAGAACACGATATTTCTGCTTTGATCGCCGATATCAAGACTAAAAAAATTGATGGCATCGTCGCCCAAAATGATGTCGTCGCTATCAGAATCATGAATCAATTACATCAATGTGGTATCAAGATTCCTGAGGATGTTTCTGTTATTGGTTTTGACAACATTCAAGCCAGTACTTTAAGTTATCCCGCTTTAACTACCATTGAACAAAATTTTGTTGCTTTAGGAACTAGTGCCGCCAAATTATTACTCCAACTAATTGAGGCACCTAAGCAAAATATTCCGCCACAAACCATCATTCCGGTGAAATTGATCAAGCGTGATTCGGATAAATCTTAAAATTTCCTTTACTTTCTTTTAAACATTTTTAAGATACCAACAGAAAGGCTATTCCCGTAAATCTTCTATGTTAGAATGACACTAATTTAATGTTAGAAGGGAATTTTATGGGAAAAAAACATACTCGCCACCACTTTTCCCATAACGGGGAAAAAACTATGGAAAATGACGTACTATCACCTAAAGTTAAAAAAATTGCTCGTGATGATGTGAAAATCAAAATTCATTACGTTGATTCTTTGGGACATGAAATTGCTAAGTCTAAGACCATCAAAGGTCATTATTTGGATAAATTGGACATTCCTTGGCAAGAAATTCCAGGTTACGTTCTATCCTCTGTGAATAACTTCCAACAAACTTTCATCCCTAATTCTGACGGAATTTATTTAGTTTATGTCAATCAGCTCTCGGCTCCAGTGATCATCTATCACCGAAACTCCCACGGTCAATTAATTTCTGATCCACAATATTTAGAAGGTAAATTAAATCAAAGTTTTGACTCACATCCTTTGCAAGAAGCCAATCATTTTTTGATCCACACACCTAAGAATGCTTCTGGACAGTTTACCGACAAAGTTCAAGAGCAGGAATACATTTATAACGTCAGACCAGTTCGTGAACTAAAGATTCAAAAGAATTTATACGTTAAGACAAAAAATAATACTAACGTCTTCAACGAACCATTGAGTAAACAACCACTCGACAAAAAGCTGCCTTATGGAACATCTTGGAAAGTCTTTGGCGCCGTGTCGGAAACTTACAACAATCTCATTTGGTATAACTTAGGTGGTAACACTTGGGTTCCTAGTTCAGAAAAAATTACTACTGAAATAATCAATCGTCCAACAACGAAACAAGAAATGTTGACCAGTCCGCTCAACGAAAGTGTCAGTGACATTAGCTACACTTATTCAGTGATTGACAGTATGAATATTAATCGCAACGTCAAAGTCCTCTACTACTCTGATCAATACATCACTGCTTGGAAGACTCCTTATGGAGATATGGACAATCAACGCTTCAAAGGTGACCAACAAGTCTTTGTAAACAAATTAGTTCAATTAGACAACTACAGCGTCTGGGCACAACTAGATGACGGTTATTACGTTGAAAGCAAATATCTAAATCTATAAGAAAGCAAAAGCATCTTTTGGTAATCAATTATTGACTACTAAAAGACGCTTTTATTTATTCTATTTAACTCTAAAACTAAATAAAGAAGCTGAATTAGCGCTACATGCATTAATTCAGCTTCTTTTGTTTTATAAAAATCTTTACATATCTTCTAAAGCATTATTTGCGGCAATACGTCCAAAGGTGAAAATATCACTTAAGGAATTTCCGCCTAGACGGTTACCAGCGTGAATACCGCCTGCAACTTCTCCAGCAGCATACAATCCTTTAATAATTTCATTCTTTTCATTGATAACATGAGCTTTGGTATCGATCTTCAAGCCACCCATTGTATGGTGAACGGCTGGCTTTCTTGGTGTGGCATAAAATGGTGCCACTTTAACCTTCAAATCAAAAGCGCTCTTGTGGAATTCTGGATCTTCACCTGCATCAACATATGAATTGTACTTATTGATCGTATCAACAAAAGTATCAGGATTCATTCCGAGTTGCTTAGCTAAACCTTCTAGCGTGTCATCACGATACAAGGTACCTTGTTCAACTTGTTTGTCGATTTGAGCTTGGCTGGTATTATAAGCAGTTTCTTTGATCTTGTCATCAGCAATCAAATAGAACAAACTTCCATTATCGATAGCAGCCTTAGTCAATTCATCACGACTACCATATTCGTTAACAAAACGTTTACCCTTTTGGTTAACCATCACAAAGTTCTGTGGTGGAACTTGCAAACCACTAAAGAGTTCACCAGTCTCTGGATCTGACACTGGCATCATTTGTGAGAAGCCCATACCAACTAATTTGGCACCAGCACTTAATCCCAAACGAATTCCGTCACCAGTAATAGCTGGTGAATTAGTTGTCTTGATGTTGTCATCGATATTTGACCAATAAGTGTTGTACTGTTTCAACATCTTTGTATTAGCACCGAAACCACCTGAAGCTAAAATAACTGCTTTAGCATGAACGATAACTTTCTTACCATCAGAACTTCTAGCAATAACACCAGAAACTTTGCCATCTTCAATGATCAATTGCTTAACGGCAGTATCAGTGATAATTTTACTATCGTGATCTTCAACAAATTTCTTCAAAGCTTGGATAAAAGCAAATCCTTGACTGCCAAGTGGCTTATGTCCACGTCTCCAAAGAGCACCAACTGGCATTGTCACTTGCGTCTTATCAAATTTAACGCCAATGTCTTCAAGCCATTTAACTGACTCTAAAGCGTGGTCTGTCAATACTTTGACTAAGTCATATTGACCATAGATCTTGTTGCCATTGAGATCAGTTCTTTTTCCACCGAGATAAGTTTGAATTCGGTGCAAAAGTTTTGAATCGAAGAGATAAGCTTTTTTGTCTTCGTTTTCTTTCAAATATTCAGCGATTTGTTTCTTCAAAGCTTGAAAATCAGCCAAATATTCACTGTCAATTGTGGATTCATCAATTTCCATGATTTCCTTCAAAGTGTGACGCTCACCAGGAATCTCTTGGAATTTATTTTGCCACTCAGGGTCTGCCGCGTTCATTGGACCACCGGCACGAACAGTATTTCCACCCACTGCTGGGAATTTTTCAACTACGATTGCTTTTGAACCGTCCTGAATTACTCGGGCAGCTGCGGTCAATCCAGCACCACCAGCACCAACTACGACGACATCAGTGTTATACTCAACAACATTTTGCTTGTTAGGACCAGCTGACTTCTTACGTTTCTTCAAAATATCTGGGTTAGCTCCAGACATCTTAACAGCTTTAGCAACTCCATCAATCACACCGTTACTTGTGATTGAAGCTCCAGAAACCACATCGACGTTTAGAGTTTGTCCATCGATAATCTCTTGTGGAATTCGTTTGAAGGCTACATCAGCAATTCCTTGTGTTTCACTAGATGTGTCGATATCGATTTTTTCAATTCGGTCATCTGACAAAGTAACTTCCATTGGTAAATCACCGTTATGGCCAACAGCCGTAACTTTGAAGGTACCAGGTTGATAAGTAATGTCTTCTGGGATATTCATTTGAGCGATGATATCAGAGAATTTCTCAAATTTAGCAAAACAGCTATCTAGAAAATCAATTGTCCGGCTATCTTTTAAATCGCCATTGTCATCAAAAGCTTCTTGAGCTTTGCCCAATAAGAATTCTGAACCAGGCATTACACTGGCATTTACTCCGGGAGCATCAAGAATTTGACGTAAATGTAATTGAGCTCTGGATGATCCTTGAACGCTGTATGAAGCACCCACGATCATTACAGCTTTACCGTCGAAAGGATGTAAGTTAAACGATAACCATTCAATTATGCTCTTCAAAGCAGCAGGAATTGAGTGATTATGTTCTGGTGTAGCGATGATCACTCCATCAGCATCCTCAATCTTTTGATTGAATTCTTGAATGATAGGACTATTTGATTCATCTTTTGACTCATTAAACATTGGAACATTCTTCAATTCCAAAATCTCAATTTCAGCTTGATCACTGAAATGTTTTTGCATGAATTGTAACAACATTCGGTTGTATGATTTTTTGGCATTTGTACCAACAATTCCAATAAACTTCATTACATGTCCTCCCCATTAGCAATTTGATCCCATGAGAATTTTTGATTTTCTTCAAAGAACTTACTATTAGCAGTTAATTTTTCTGTCAATTGTACAAAAGAGATAAATTCCTCAAAATCTTTATCTAACTCTTTCACTTTATCTTCATAAACTAATTTGCCATTATCATCAAAAGCTTGTAATGAACGACCAAGCAAAAATTCAACATTTGGCATTATCAAAGCTTTTAATTCTGGTGCCTCAAGAATTTGACGCAAATGTGCTTGTGCTCTAGAAGTTCCCAGTGAGCCATGAGAAGCGCCAATTATCATAACTGGCTTATTGATAAGTGGTCTAGTTGTATATGAAAGCCATTCGATAGTATTTTTTAAAGCAGCTGTAACTGAATGATCATATTCTGGTGTGGCAAAGATAACGCCATCACTTTCTTTAATTGCATCTGACAAAATTTGAACAGCTTTAGGCGCTGTTTTATCTTCTGGTTCATCAAAAACTGGAATATCTGCTATTTCACAAATTTTTAGTTCTACTTTCTTACCGAAACGTTGTTGCATGTATTGCAATAAGCGACGATTGGTTGATTCAGTAGAATTAGTTCCTACGATTCCAACTAATTTCATAACAAATCTCCTTCAAATTGTGTACCGTTACACAAATATTCAATTAAAATAAAATTTCGTAAAGTAGCCTTAAAATGGTAGTATTAATACGAAATGATACATTAATCTTAATTTTTCTACATTTTACAGTTTAGTCGCTAATCATTATTTTGTGAAATATTTATTTAATTATTGGATTATAAGTGATTTGCTATAAGTAAGGAGTGACACTATGTCAAAAATTGATTCTGCTAATATGTTGCGTTTTTTAGACATGTTATTGAAACATGGAAATTATACGAAAGCTGCTAAAGACTTATATATTTCCCAGCCTTATTTGACGCAAACGATTCAAAATGCCGAAAAAGAATTAGGAATAGAAATTATTAACCGTAAATCTTCGCCATTGCAATTAACCGATGCTGGCAGAATTTATTATCAATATCTCAATTCCCTCGAGACCGAAAAAAATAATTTTGAAAAACAAATTTTGAGATATTCTTCACCTAACAATACTGTCATTCGTTTGGGAGTCTTATCCAGTTTAGGAACTTACCTTTTGCCGTTATTTATAAATTCCTATTTGAGCAATCATCCCAAGGTCAAAATCGAATTACATGAAGATATTCCTGAAGCCAACGAAAAAAAGACCCTCAACGGTGAAATAGATTTCCTCTTGGGACAAAATCCCGAAACTATTTCTCCTAAATTGACGGTCAAAGATCGCGGTACTCATGGTTATTTTGCAATTATTCCTAAAACTTCTCCCTACTTTCAAAAAGGAAGGAAGTCACTTGAACCTAATTCAATTTCTTTAAAAAACTTGTTAACTGAACAATTAGTTTTAACAACTCATGGTTCAGCCATTCGACGCCAAGTCGACTACTTGCTGCAAAAATATCGCGTGACACCAAATGTCATTCTGGAAAGTAATAATATTTTCACAACCGCCAAACTGGCAACTAGTGGTCTAGGCGTTACGTTGCTACCAGAGAGTATTTACGTCTATCCTAATGCGGATGAATTCAACATTTATCCATTGCCGCAAAGTGTTATCTCACTTGACTACTTCATTGCTTACCAGGCGGACAAAACTTTAAATCAAGCAGAACAGGATTTGATCGATTCTTTCTTAAACAATTTACAACGCAATATCGATGCTGATCCCACTTTGTTATAAAACACTCCCTAAAGCAAAAACCAACGGTATCGTCACTAAACAAAGAATTGTTGACAAACTCATGGCTGAAATTGCTGGAGCAGCATCCCCATGGGCTTGTAAAGTAAACAAAACTACCAATCCTGCAACTGGACAGGCAGCCATAATAATTGTGGTGTAAAAGGCAATTCCAGTCACACCGACTAGTTTCAATAAAAAGATCCCAATAATTGGAAAAATCAAATTTCGCAATAAAATCGTCAAACCAATTTCTTTGTTCAACATGTCTTTAGTGAACTTGATATTAGCCAAACTATTACCAATAACAATCATTGACAGCGGCGTATTGACTGAACCGACATATTTGATGATTTGGTTGGGGATATTAGGAATTTGAATTGAAAAAATGAATAACAATGCCCCAAGCACGATAGCGATAATATTAGGATTGAGCAGGATTGATTTCCAATCCGTCTTTTCCCCTTTAAACAATGAAATGCCTTGAGTCCAACTAAAAATATTAAAGGCTGCCAAAGAGACAACCGCAAAGAAAACACCCTTCGCACCAAAAAGCGAGCTGATCAGTGGAATTCCCATGAACCCAGCATTCGAATAAATACTGCCATATTGTGCGATTCGCTTTAAGTTTTCATCTTTTAAGTGACCAAAAACTAATTTAGCAATTATTATCTCAATAATATAAAGTAAGAAAACACCTATAATGGCTAGTAAAAATTGCTTGATCCGGTCATTCGAATAAGGCTGCTCAAAAGCGTTGATAATTAGGCATGGTGAAACGACGTATAATAACACATTCGTTAAGTCATTCGAGGTTTGAGCATGCATGAATTTTAACTTATTGATTAAAACTCCTATCAGCATCAAACCAAACATTAAAATAATTTGATTGATCAATTGTCCAACATTCATATTTTTTCCTCTGACTAATAGTTTAGTAGAAGTTTTATGCCAAAACAAAAAAACATCCAAAAAAATGGATGTTTTTTTATATTCTTCGACGACTTGTGGCTGGAAATCCTAATTCTTCACGATATTTTGCCACTGTCCGACGTGCAATTTTTAGACCATCATCGACTAGCATATCAGAAATTTTTTGATCACTAAGTGGTTTCTTCCTATCTTCAGTCTTTAAAATGTGTTTAATTTTTTCTTTAACTTGATCAACTGATTTCTCTTCGTTTCCCACTGTAACCTTACTACGACGTGAGAAGAATTGTTTCAATTCAAAAATCCCAAAATCAGTTTGAATATATTTACCATTGATTGTTCGGCTGACTGTTGACTCACTTAATTGTAATTTCTGAGCAACATCTCGAATCAACAATGGAGCCAAAGCATTGGTATCTTGCATAAAGAATTGATACTGAGCTTTGACGATACATTTACCGATGATCGAAATCGTTTCTATTCGACGCTGTAAATTGTATTCCAGTGACTTGTACTGATTATATTTTTCATGAATATACTGCAAAACATCAGCATCAGTTGACTTAGAAAGCCGGTCGTAAGTTTCTTCTGCAAAGACGACTTGTGGCTGACCATATTTGGTAACTGACAAAGTCAATTTGTCCTGATTTTTCTTAACTCGCAATTCAGGAACTACATACTGCTCATTTTTCGAAGTATATCTCTGACCTGGATTAGCCGTCAGTGACTGAATGTAATCCACATCTTTTTGTAATTCCTCATTTGACAACTTCAGTTTACGACGCAATTGCTTCCATTCATGTTTAACGAAAAACTCAAAATTGTCGCTCAGCATCGACATGATACTTTCATTGGCATTATCTGCCTCCGCCTGTAAATAGAGACACTCTTGCAGATCCCGTGCACCAATCCCCGGAGGATCCAACTGATGTAAAAGTGTTTTAGCATCAAGTAACATAATTGGTGTCACGTCTTTAAGTTCACGCAAAATTTCCTTATCCGATAAAGTCAAATAACCATTTGGGTCCAATTGTTCAATTAAATAAACTACTAAATCCCGCAAGGGAGTCTTACGCATCGTTAACTGAACTTGGTCAAGTAAATACTCAAACAACGATTGTTGCTCTTCTCTGATTTGATAAGAATCATGATTACTATTCTCAATAAATGGCATGTCTAAATCAACATGAACATCAAACAGTGGATTCTCCAAACTTTGTTCATTTAAATAATCTGCTAAATCAATCGCATCCGATTGCAAAACTAAAATTGATTGACGCATCCCTTGAGTTAAAGTTAAACCTTGAGTTTGTTTCTGACTCTGACTCTGTTTCAATTCCATCAGACTCACTCCCTCTCTATACAATTTTTCTTTTAAAAACGTCCTGTAATTTAATAACCAATATAATGATAGCGCTTTTTTAAAGATTTGTATTTACTCTCACAAATTTATTTTTTTGTCCGCGGTCCTAAATCTAAAAAGGTGGCTAAACCACTCTCATTCAATCGAATTAAACGTTCACGGAAGTCACACAAATCAAAATCAAATTTATTTTTATCATATAAACGAAACATCAACATCGTATTTCGTATCAAAAAATTAGCACAGATATATGCATCAACATGTTCAACGCCAAATTCCTTTTCGATAGCATCCGCAAAGCCATTTGCAACTTTCAATTCAACTCTGCGTGACAGAAAATTATAATCACTAGATGTTGTCATAATTTTATAAAAATCACCTGACTGCTGAAATAGATTGAACACTCGATCAAAAATATAGCCCGGTTTAATTAAATTTTCACGCAATGATTGATCAACAATGATATTCAAAAATTGTTCTGAAGCTTTATCAACAATTGTGTTACAAAAATCATCAATTGAATCATAGTGTAAATAAAAAGTTTTGCGATTTACTTTCGCAGTTTCAGTCAATTTTTTCACAGTAATATTGCGATAACAGGTTTCCTGCATTAAAGTGCGAAAAGCATCTTGTAGTGCTTGATTAGTCCGTTGAACTCGCCGATCTATTTTCTCCATATTATCCCCTCATTAACCTTTAACTATGGATTATCTTTAATTACATCAACTATAACATATTTTATTTAACAAAATTTCGTATTAATTTGATAATGTTCTCTTGTCAAAATGTCTATTCCCAACAATAGGAAATACTTGCATTTTTAGAAATGGTCTATATTAAAAATATTATTATAACGGTATTTAATAATAAATGGTCTAAAAAGTTTACTAGTACTCTTTGCCATTTTATACTTTAGTTGTAAAAAAGAATGTGTTCAGTTATTCAAACAATGAGTTAAAAAACTGAAAGGCAGAACCCATTGTATTTTTTACGATCGTTTTAAAATGTATATTGTTTAAAATTGGAGATGCTAAAAATGAAGAAATCATGTCTTTACTTGTCTGTGGTTGGATTAGTTTTAGCATTGTTTCTTTTCTTTATGCCGTCTGGTTCAATTCAGGCTGCATCAACTACTAGTTCAACTCCAAGAGCAATTGATGGAATTACTGGTTTGACTAGTGAAGACGCTACCGTGACCGATATGAATGGTAATCCTATCAGTCCTACTGATAATTTGTATTCATGGTTAAACTTCAATGTCAATTACAATTGGAGTATTCCAGACAATATCCAAATCAATGATGGTGACACCACCGATTTTGAACTACCAAATGGTTTAGTCGCAAATGGTGATCTATCATTTCCAATTTACAACTCTTCCAATACAGTAATTGGTACTGGTACTATTAAAAATGGTTCATCAACTGGTACAGTTACCTTCAACGGTGCTTTAGCAAATACTAGCTATAACCGTAAAGGTACATTGCATTTGATTGCTAAAGGTACCGAATCTAATACTGCCAATGAAGGACAAAATTGGATGTTCAACAAAGTTGGTTGGGTCGCAGGTTACGATCAAAATGGTATTCCAAATGAATTAACTTGGAATATTGCTTTTAACCCTAATGAACACGACTTAACTGGTGTAGTTATTACCGATACGCTTGGTCCTAATCAAACGTATGTCCCTGATAGTCTAAACGCTATTGGTGGTTCTTACGAGAACGGTGGTTTCGTAAGTAATGGTACTCAACTACATCCCACAGTAACTACTTCTGGAAATAAAGTGATCATCACATTCCCAGGAACAGTTTCTACCGCTGTGGATATTTATTACAGAGTTAAAGTCTCACCTAATGCCGATGGTACGACTACCTGGAGCAACAACGCTACAATGGCTTCAAGCGAAGGTAATTATACTATTGGAGCCCAAACTTCTTGGGGTGGTAGTGGTACCGGTGACGGTAACGAAGTCGGTAGTATTATCTTCAAGAAAACTGACTCTGTAACTGGAACTGCATTACCTGGTGCAGAATAAAAATTAGTTGATAGTACTGGTAATGTCTTGATGACCAATGTAACTACCGATGCCAGCGGTACTATTCATATCAGAAATTTACCACTTGGTACCTATACTTTAACTGAGGTCAAAGCTCCTGAAGGCTACAAGTTAAATCCAGATCCAATTACCTTCACAGTTCCCGATAACGGTAATTTGAATTTGAATTTAAGCCAGACCGATGAACCAATCGGCAAAGGCAATGTAGTTCTAACTAAGAGTGACAGCACCGTTAATAAACTTTTGCCTGGAGCCGTCTTTAATCTATTAGACGGTGAAGGTAATATCGTCCAAAGTGATTTAACAACCGACGAAAATGGTCAAATTGCTTTAACTGATTTACCTGTTGGATCATATTCATTTGTTGAAACTAAAGCCCCTGAAGGCTATGAACTCAATAGTGAACCTATTAAATTCGAAATCACTTTGAATAACACAACCGATGTTTCTGCAGAAGATACACCAATTTCTGAAGAACCCGGTACAGTGACACCACCAGATGTCACACCAAATGAACCTGAAAATCCTAGCACTAATCCAGAAAATCCAGGTAACCAAGAAGCCCCTCAAGAACCTGAAAATCCTAGCACTAATCCAGAAGTTCCTGGCACTACAGAACCTCCGGTAACTAACCCAGAAAATCCAGGTAATCAAGAAGCTCCTCAAGAACCTGAAAATCCTGGTACTACTAATCCGATAACTCCTTCTGAACCTCAGAATCCTGGTATTACTAATCCGATAACTCCTTCTGAACCTCAGAATCCTGGTACTACTAATCCAGTTGCTCCTTCTGAACCTCAGAAACCCGGTACTACTAATCCGGTAACTCCTTCTGAACCTCAGAATCCTGGTATTACTAATCCAGTTGCTCCTTCTGAACCTCAGAAACCCGGTATTACTAATCCGGTAACTCCTTCTGAACCTCAGAATCCTGGTATTACTAATCCAGTTACACCTTCTAAACCTGAGATTTCTGGTACACAACCAGTAATTCCAGAATTTCCTGGTGCAACAACATCAACACCAAGCACTACTCCTTCAACTACAACATCAAGCAATAACGTTGGAGAAAATATGAGTTCGCCAGCTAGTCAAAACGCCAATTCGAAGAAGACTTTCCCTCAAACTGGTAATGCTAGTGGTTTGGTATTGATTCTCATGGGATTGTTGATTTTCATGTTCTTAATTATTAAGAGAATCATTAAAAGAACAAATTAATTAAGTTAAGAGTTTAGGACATAACTCTTTCCGCTCAAAACAAAGAGACCAAGGTAATCGAAGTACAATTACCTTGGTCCCTTTGTTTTAATGCTCGAGAATTGACCTTGTCCTGTCCCCTTCTTTTTTTTAGAAAAATTTAATAACAAGCTTTACTTTATTTTTACATAAACTAAACAATCAAAAATACTAACAAGCGTATAATTAAAAATCATTCAGGGGGAATTTATTATGAAATTAATTCAAAAAAGTTTATTAGCAGCTTCACTTCTAACAATTGGTACAGGAATAGTAAATCCGGTTACAAACGTTAAAGCTAGTAATCTTAATTACGGACTAACAAACATTGGTTCAGGCATTATAACTATCAATGTTCCCAAGGCTATTGTTTACGACCAAAACGGCAATGCTACTACTAAGGCCTTGACTCAAGGTAGCAAATGGAAAGTTGATCTTCAAAATACTCTTAATAGCGGTTCTTATTATCGAGTAGCGACTAACGAATTTATCAAGGCTTCCGATGTAAGTTTAACTCTTCAAAATCACCTTCAAAATCAAATTCCTTTAAATGGAATCTTAGACGGTGTCATCATAACTTCAAAACAAGCACCACTGTATGATATTAATGGTAATCGCCTCTCTAAATCACTTCTTCAGGGAACTTCTTGGAAAGTTGAATATCAAAACAATTTACCTAGCGGTACATACTACAGTGTCGCAACGAATGAATATGTCAAAGCAAGTGATGTCCGCGGCTATCAGAATACTAGAATTTTTCCCAGTAAAGATATCGTTACCGTAATCAGCAAACACCCTGCTTTAATTTATGATCTCAATGGTCAAGTCGTTGCTGGACGCGCTTTAATGACCGGTACTAAGTGGCAAAGTGATGCTTATTATATCATTGGCAAAGCTGGATATTATCACGTTGGAAATAATGAATTTGTTAGTGTTGCCGATGTTCAATAGTTGCTATACTAATTGGCTACACGTCAAACAACTATTTTAAAAGATAGAGCGCTATTATGATTTTGATAACAAGATATAAGTTATTGAGATGTTATCAAATTTTTAGTGTATTGGAGATATTATTATCATGAAATTAATCCAAAAAGGTCTTCTCTTCGCATCTATCTTTACAATCGGTGCTGGTGTCAGTGTTCCAACTATTATTAATAACCCTAGTGTTGTTCAAGCTGCTACAACTAAGGAATTAAAGAAAATTACTACTAAGAAGATCAGCGTTAAGGTCTCCAAAGCACAATTGTATAATCAAAAAGGTAAGAAAATTTCACGTTGCCTAACTAAAGGTACGACTTGCAAGACATCTGAAAAAAATACCGTTAAGGGCTGCACTTATTACAAAGTCGGTAAAAACGAATTTGTAAAGTCCTCAAACGTACGTACAATCTAAATTGCAAAATAAGAGTTTGAGACATAACTCTTTTTGCTTAAAACAAATAGACCGTGGTAATCAAAGAACGATTACCACGGTCTATTTGCCTTAATGCTCGAGAGTTGACCATGTCCTGTCCCACTCTCTAACAAATTCTTATACCTTCACTCGGCCACATATTCTAAAATATCGCCAGGTTGACATTCTAAAACTTGACAGATCTTCTCTAAAGTTGAAAATCGAATTGCCTTTGCCTTGTTGTTTTTTAATATTGAAATATTTGCTTGTGTGATACCGACTTTTTCTGCTAATTCGGTTACCGTCATTTTTCGTTTAAGGAGCATAAAATCAAGATTAATTTTTATCATATTGTTAAATCATTTTCATCTTTCATATTAATTGCTTTAATTAAAATTTGCTCCATTGCCGAAACAAAGGCTGCTAAAGCTAAAGGCAGAAAAACGACTGAGCCAACAATAATTATCATTCCCGGAGCATCGCCACGATCAGCAGAATAGTAAATGTATGGCATTATTCCTGACAAAACAAAGAATTCAACCACAAATAAATTTCGAATCATTTTGACTGAATGTAATGACATCTTTGTAAAGAATTGTTGCTTGTCCATTAAAAAGAAAATTTTGAATAAATAGTAACTAATGCCAAAAGCTACTAATGCACTAGCAAACAAAAAACCAGCTGATATTAACTGTAAATGCAGTACCGAGTGATCCACGATCGATGTATAGGTTCCCCATCCCAGCGCGTAAACAAAGAATAAAACAAATAAATCAAGAATGGCTGTCACAATCTTTAAAAAAGTAGTTTTAATTTTCATTATGAACTCCTATTAATTATTACAGACATCATAGCACTCGACATATTGTTTATCAATATATTTTTATTGATTATCGATATATTAATCTTTGATTAATTTGCTAATTAGCCAACCACTTGCTAATCCAATCAATGCAAAAACAACCCAGCCTAAGCCCAATTCTGATAAAGGCAAGTAATTATTCCAACTTAAAATCTGTCGAATAATTTGTTCATTTTGCATGCTTTTAGGTAAAGATTCTAAGCCAGCAAAAAAAGCTGGAATAATTGTAAAAATTGTTGTCACTCGATAGATCCACTTTGAATCTCCCAACAAAGGACTCAATACTGCCACAATAATCAAAACTATCGCCAATGGATATAAGAACATCAAAATTGGTGTTGAATAGTTGATCAATTTCGTTAAGCCAATGTTTGCAATCAAGAACGAGACAATGGAAACCACCACTAAAGTCACTTGATAATTGAATTTTGGAAACATTTCTTCAGCCGTTTCACCAAAAGCTGACACTAACCCAATTGAAGTTTTTAAACAGGCGATTATGGCAATCAGTGCCAACAACAAACTACCAAAAGAACCGAAATAATAATTGAACACTTGAGCTAAAGTCACTCCACCATTGGAAGCAAGTGGAAATTGGGCCACACTCATCGTTCCAATCAAGGCTAAAAAGGCATAAATCACACCCATAATAACAACACTGATAATTCCTGATTTAATTGTATCTTTGGCTATCTGGGACGGTTTGGTAATACCAAGCGATTTAATTGTTTCAATAACAACGACCCCAAACGCTAATGAGGCCAGTGCGTCCATTGTATTGTACCCTTCTGTAAAGCCTGTCAAAACTGGAGATTGGGAATACTGATGCTGTGGCAATGCTTGAAATGTACCCATTGGTTTAATAAAAGCTACTATGACCAAAATTCCTAATAAAATTAAAAAAATTGGTGTCAACCACTTACCAACATAGGTCATCAATTGACTAGGTTTTCGAGATAAAAACCATGTGGCAATAAAAAATAGTGCTGAAAAGATCAATAGTCCAAAATTTTGCAAGCCTCGATCAATAAATGGAGCAATTCCTAATTGAAAAGAAATCGTCGCTAATCTTGGAATAGCAAATAGTGGACCCATAGTGACATATAACAAGATCGTAAACATATACGCGTAGTGCCGATTAACTTTCTCTGCTAAATCAAAGACACTATTACTGGCAGTGATTCCCATACTGGCAACTCCTAGAAGTGGTAAACCGACTCCAGTTATCAAAAGTCCAATTATCGCTAGCCAAACATTGCTACCTGCCTGCTGACCTAAATAAACTGGAAAAATTAAATTTCCAGCTCCAAAAAATAATCCGAATAACATCGAACCAATAAAAAATAAATTCTTCCAGCTTAACTTTGTTTCCATTTACTTCACTCTTTCAATAAATCTTCATTCAATTATCATAAACAATTGCGGTCACTGTGACAATTTTTTCATAAAAAAAGGCATCCAAATTTTGGATGTCTTTAAAAGTTTTATTTTATAATTAATGCTTATCTAGCACTAGTTACGTAACTGTCTTGTACCCATTCGTTTGTAGCAACACGATAATAAGTATGGCCATTAAGAACTTTCTTTTGGTCAGTCTTCCAATCTGTGTTGTTAGCTAATCCACGGTTTGTGATCAACTTATATGTTCCATCTGCTTGCAAGGCTAACAATCTAACATATGAACCACCATTGTTATTAACTGTAACAACGCCTGTTGTTGTTTGGGCACCACCATTTGTTTCTGGTGTTCCATCATATTGTGTCAAATTATAGCTAGCAATAATATTGTTCAATGATGAAGCATAATTAGGTGCTGTTGCATATCTACCTTGTAGCCATGCTGTAGCATCTTTATATGAACTAGTATTTTCTTTCCAAGTCCCCTTGTAATAGCTTGAATTCCATGAAACACCATTACGTAACTTATCACCATTGTCTAAGAATGATTCATAGTAACTAGGATACTTTCTAAAGTTAGCATAAATAGTATACCAACCTTGTGTTGAGCTCCATTCAGATGTTGGCATTGATACATAAGCGCCGTTGTAATCACCTTTAATACCAAATAAGTTATGTCCTTGTGTAGCTAAAGTTGAAGCACCCCAACCACTTTCAAGAATAGCTTGAGCTAACATAACTGATGTATAAAGATTGTACTTTGCAGCAGCTTTTTGAGCCATTGGAACTGCTTCTTGTAAGAATGCTTGTTGTTGTGATGATGAAACTCCTGAAGCGGCTTGTACAATAGCTGTTACATTTGCAGCTGAGTATGTTGACTCACTAGCAGCTTGAACAATTGATGAATTAGCAACTGTTGTATCGGCTTTAGTCTTTTCTGAGCCGGCAATGACGTTTGTATCGTTATTTTCTGATTTATTATTTACTTGTTCTGTATTTGTGTCAGATGCACTGTCGACACCTGTTGTAGCAGCTGAAACTACTGAGGGTGTAGCAGTTGCAGCCAATGTACCAAGTACTAAAGCACTTGTAATTAGATTTTTTTTAGACATAGAATGTTTCCCCTTAATAAATAATCTAGTTATAGATTACTATTTACAAAAATTAGTTTCAATAAAACTCGGATTTTGTAACAAGAATTAAACATTCGAAAATAAATTGTAATTTTTTGTTACTTGACTTTAAGAATTTCTTAAGAACATTAAGATTTTTTTATAGCAAGCACTTTCAATTACATTTTTTTCAAAAAGATTGGATAACAAATTTCATAAAAATGAATCGTTTACATACATAAACCAATTGGTAGCCAAATTATTCTTTCAAAAGTAAGAAGAGCAAATCCCCTAATATCACGCTATCCGAGCTTATTGAGTCCACCTCCTTTTTTTGTATTTTTTTACACTACCAACAAAATTTTACAATAAAAAAAACCGCCATTCAGCGATTTCCTATAATTTTGAAGTTAATTTAACATTTGGATATTTATTAGCAAACCAGTTCTCAGCAAATTTATTTTCAAATAAGAATAATGGTTTGTCATCCAAATCCTTAACTAACATATTTCTAGTTGATGACATTGATTCATCTAATTGTTCAGGATCGACCCAACGAGCAATTCTTGAACCGATTGGCTTCATCACAACATCACAATTATATTCGTTCTTCATTCTAAATTGAAAAACTTCAAATTGTAGTTGACCAACTGCACCTAGAATATAATCATTTGTTGTATATTTCTTATAAAGTTGGACAGCACCTTCTTGAACTAACTGTTGCATCCCTTTGTGGAATGACTTTTGTTTCATAACGTTCTTAGCTTGAACTTCCATGAACATTTCAGGTGTAAATTGAGGTAAATCTTCAAACTGAACTGATTTTTTACCTGAATAAATCGTGTCACCAATTTGGAAATTACCAGTATCATACAAACCAACGATGTCCCCAGCAACAGCTGTTTTAACAGTCTCTCTTTGGTCGGACATGAATTCAGTTGCATTGTTCAATCGCATAACTTTTCCAGTTCGGTTCAAAGTAACATCCATGCCACGAACAAATTCACCTGAACAAATTCTTACAAAAGCAATCCGGTCACGGTGATTAGGATTCATATTAGCTTGAATCTTGAACACAAAGCCTGAAAATTCTGGATCATCTGGTTTGACAAGCTCTTCACTCTCCTTTTGCTTGTGAGCAGTTGGAGCTGGTGCCATATCCAAAAAAGTATTCAAAAATGTTTCAACACCAAAATTAGTCAAAGCTGAACCAAAGAATACTGGTGTTTGATTACCTTCTTGAACTTTCTTCAAGTCAAATTTATTTCCAGCTTCTTTGATCAAATCGACTTCACCCAAAGCTTGATCATAAACGCCATCTTCTTCAATTGGATTGTGCTCAGCTAATTTACCTTCATCATTTAATGGTAAAAATCTGTCATCGCCATCTTTTCGATAAAGTTCCAAACGGTTGTTACGAATATCATAAAGGCCTTTCAATTCCTTACCCATACCGATTGGCCAGTTCATTGCACAACCTTCGATATTCAATAATTCCTCTAATTCAGCAATCAAATCGAGCGGATCACGACCATCACGATCCAACTTGTTCATAAATGTGAAGATAGGAATCCCACGTTTTTTAACAACCTTAAATAATTTTTTAGTCTGCGGTTCAATACCTTTAGCCGAATCAATAACCATGACAGCTGCATCAACTGCCATCAAAGTACGATAAGTATCTTCAGAAAAGTCCTCATGTCCAGGAGTATCCAAGATATTGATATCCTTATCATGATAGTGAAATTGCATTACAGAACTAGTAACAGAAATTCCACGTTTCTTTTCAATTTCCATCCAGTCAGAAGTAGCAAATTGACCAGATTTCTTAGCCTTAACAGTACCAGCGGAGCGAATAACCCCACCAAAGTAAAGCATTTGTTCAGTAATAGTAGTCTTACCAGCATCCGGGTGAGAGATGATGGCAAAAGTTCTACGTTTATTAACTTCTTGTTCTAATTGTTTTTGGTCCATAATATTAGAGCGGTAAAAGGAGCGGTTAGCTTCCGAGGATTAAGACCACTTTGCTCGTTGGCTGCATAGCAGACGACGGGCGAAGTAGCCTTAACCGGAAGAAGCTGCTCCTTTTAGCGCGTTTTCGTCCTCCATAAAATAATTTAAAAATCATTTTTCTCGAAAAAAAAGAAATACGTCAGTATTTCTTCTTATACATGTTTTCAGTAACAGTCTTCAATTTTTCATCAGGAACCGTTACGATAACATTTTCAATTCTAGAACCATTCAATTCACCAGAGGTAATCACAATACCATCTTTTAACTTAAATGATTTAGGATGTTTAGCATCAGGAATCTCCCCAATGTTCATAATCAGATACCCTGCAATTGTATCAACATCTTCAACTTTAATTTCTTCTTCAAACAATTCATCAAAGTCTTCAATCGTCATTAAACCAACTACAGAGAATTTATTGGCACCAAGACGTTGGAAATTCTTTGTAATAGGATCATACTCATCATCAATTTCCCCAACTATCTCTTCCAAAATATCCTCAATCGTTGCTAACCCAACGATACCACCGTATTCGTCAACCACCATGGCAATTTGAGTTTGCGTACTACGCATTTGAAGTAATAACGCATCAATATTAGTAGCTTCTGGAACGAATAGTGGTTCTTTCATGATTGATTTCAAGTTGATTTTATCAAAACCAACTTCACGAGATTTCTTTAATAGGTCTTTAATGTGAACAATTCCAATAATATTATCTTTATCTCCGCCATACATCGGGATTCGGGAATAAGGTTGATTTAAAATTTTATCAATATTCTCACTAACAGGATCATTGATATCGATCATAAAAGTATCCATTCTTGGCGTCATGATTTCACGCGCTGTCTTATCTCCAAAACGGATAATCCCTTGAAGCATTTGATATTCATCAGAATTAATTGTTCCACTATTGCGTGATTTTCGTAAGGTCGCAATCATTTCGGTTCTTGTAATTGAATCATTTTTTTGCGTAAAATCAATTGGAGTTATCTTAGTTAATAAGGTAATCGTTTTGTCCAACAACCAAACGAACGGACGCAATATTTTACCAACTAATCTAACAACTGGTTCCGTAAAACTAGCTACTTGATAAGGCTGTTGTAGAGCAATCCTTTTTGGATATAATTCTCCAAAAACTAATGTAATAAATGATAAAATAATCGTGATAATCACAATTGATGTTTCGTGACTACCAGGAAAACTCCCTATCAATCTCTCCAATCGAGAACTCAAGGTCGTTGCTGCACTAGCAGATGATAAGAAACCTGCTAAAGTAATTGCAACTTGAATCGTTGATAAAAATTTATTAGGATCGTTGATAGCATTTAAAATTCTTTGGGCTCGTTTATTACCACCCTTTGCCTTTTCCTCAACGGACACTTTATTAACAGAAACAATCGCCATTTCGCCTGCTGCAAAAAAAGCATTTAATAACGTTAATACAATTATTAAAATCAGCTGCCCGGAAAGCGACGCTCCAGAAGAGTCACCACTCATTTAACTCGCACTCACTTTCATATTTCATATGTAAATAACATAAACAAAACAATTATAACAGGTGTCATTGTATTCAACAATAAACCTTTTTCATGTTAGAATAAGAATACTAGTATATAGGGAGTTAACAAAAATGTCTAATAAAAAAATTTCCATCATCTATGTTTTTTTCTTCATTATCCCTTACGTTCTCTGTCTGTCGATCATCGGCGTTTCCTATAACTCATTAGTTTTACACGCTTTGACTTGGAGAATTATTGTTGGTGGAATCATTGGTGCTTTTGGTATGTTTGCGGTCAAAGTTATCGCTCAGCGACCAGTTTTGATCATGTATCGTAGTTCTACTCGAAAAATCCTCAAGGAATTGCTACATTTCTTTGTTTTGGAACGTAGTAAGACGGTCATCGGGGCTAATTTGTTCGTCGACTTCTGGTTATCAATGGGTAGCATTTATTTAGTCGCTAAATTTTTACCACTCAATTTAATTCTTGGTCGAACTCTCGGCTGGTTAGTCTTCTTACTGATGGTTTCATTGACTTTAGCCTCATATTTAGAGTTCGAATCACTTTCCATTTACACAGAGAAAAAGAAATAATTCTTGACTTATTTAAAGATTAATTGTAAGTTTGAGTCATCTTAATTGAAGGAGGAATTGACATGTTGAATCATACAAACTTTGAAGCTAAATCATGTTGTTGTGTAGTAATTGAAAATTACTATACTTTTTCAACGTGTCTAATACCACTCAATTGATAAACAAGTAGTGCAAACTATAAAATCAAGAGGAGTTGACATTAGTCGGCTCCTCTTTTTTGTATTTGTAAAACTTAGAAAGGAGTTACTTGTGGAACCTATTAGAATTGGTATTTTAAATTTAATGCAAAACAAAGTAGAAACAATGCATAATTTCCAACACGCTCTGAAAAATGAAAATGTGGAATTAGTTTTCTACTATTCAGCTACTCGTTATGTAAATCGTGTGCTTGATCCAGCGATTACCGATAATATGAAACCTCTAGATTTACAAGCAGTTAATGACTTAGATGGCTTTATTATTACTGGCAGCCCAGTTGAAAAATTAGATTTTCCTCAAGTTTCTTACTTTGACGAAGTTAATGATCTAATCGATCAACTGACAACTTCTAACATCCCGCAACTTTACGTCTGTTGGGGCGCCATGGCTGCCCTGAATCGAATTTATAACATTCAAAAAAAATTATTACCACATAAAGTATTTGGTATTTTCCAAAATCAAATCTTAAAACCATCACCGCTTTTAGATAATATTAGTGATAATTTCCCCGCTCCACATGCTCGGTATGCAGAAATGGATCATGAACAGATCCAATCTAATCCCAATTTAATGATTGAAGCAACTAGTGAAAACGGACTCTTAACTTTAGTCAGTGCTAAAAATAGACATCAAACTTTTATCTTTTCGCATCTCGAGTATCAAAAAGATGGTTTGGATAAAGAGTATCGCCGTGAATTAGCTAGTCCTAAAGTTAAGCATCCGTTCCCAGCATTCAATTACTATTCACCATTGGATAAAAAGCCGATGTTTTCATGGAAGCAGACGCAACAAAATTTTTACCAAAACTGGCTACAAACAGTTACAGAACACAAATTAACAACTTGCTAAGGAGAATTCATTATGACAAAAATTGCACAAAATATTACAGAATTAATTGGTAACACACCACTTGTTAAATTAGATAAGGTTGTCCCTGAAGACGCTGCCGACGTATACGTAAAGTTGGAATTCTTTAATCCTGGTAGTTCCATTAAAGATAGAATTGCTCTGGCAATGATCGAAGCCGCTGAAAAAGATGGCAAAATCAAACCTGGTGACACTTTAGTTGAACCTACTTCAGGAAATACTGGTATTGGACTTTCACTAGTCGCTGCCGCTAAAGGTTATCATCTCATCATCACTATGCCTGAAACAATGAGTATCGAACGTCGTAAGTTGATGCAAGGTTACGGTACAGAATTGATTTTAACACCAGGTTCAGAAGGTATGGGCGGAGCTATTAAGAAGGCCACTGATTTAGCTAACGAAAATGGTTACTTCATGCCAATGCAATTTCAAAATCCTGCTAACCCAATGATCCACGAAAAGACAACTGGTAAAGAAATCGTTGATGCTTTCGGTGATATTCCTGTTGATGGCTTTGTCGCTGGTGTTGGTACTGGTGGTACTCTCTCAGGTGTTAGCCACGCTTTAACTAAAGCTTATCCAAATGTCAAAGTCTGGGCTCTTGAAGCGGCTGAATCACCTCTATTAAAGGAAGGAAAAACTGGTGCTCACAAGATTCAAGGTATCAGTGCTGGATTCATTCCTGACACTTTGGACAAAAATTCATATTCAGATATTATTGAAGTAACTAGCGACCAAGCTATCAAGATGGCTCAAGAAGTTAGCCATAAAGAAGGTTTCCTACCTGGTATCTCAGCTGGTGCTAACATCTTCGGTGCTATCGAAATTGCTAAGAAACTTGGCAAAGGTAAAACAGTTGTTACTGTTGCTCCTGATAATGGTGAAAGATATCTTTCAACTGATTTATTTAAGTTTTAGAAGTCAAATCTTTTCTAAGTACGTTTAATTTATGAGAGAATAGAAAATGGTCAATTTTATATAGGGGGATCTATTTCAAAATGAAAAAGCGAATTGCTTTAATTTTAACTACAATTGTAGCCTTAGTCTTAGTACTAACTGGCTGCTCAAACAAGTCAGCTAACAGTGACACAAAAACTGACGGCACACTAACAATTGGTCTGGAAGGTACTTATGCACCTTACTCATACCGTGACAATGGCAAACTTAAGGGGTTTGAAGTCGATTTGGCTAAACAAGTTGCTAAAAAGCTTGATTTAAAGGCTAAGTTTGTTCCTACAAAATGGGATTCATTAATTGCCGGCTTGAATTCAAACACATTCGATGTTGTCTTCAACAACGTGGCAGAAAATCCATCACGTAAGAAGCATTACATTTTTGCAACACCTTACATTTACTCAAAATCAGTTATCATCACTAAAGATGGTACAGGAATCAATTCCGTTGACGATATTAAAGGAAAGAAAATCGCTGCCGGAACTGGTACAGATAACTACAATCACGCTGAAAAATTCGGTGCTAAAGTAGTCCCTGCTCCTGATTTTCAAACAGATATGTCAATGATCGACCAAGGAAGAGTTGCCGGTGCAATTAATTCTAAGGAAGCCTTCCTATATTGGAAACAAAGTCATAAGAACACCGATTTGAAATACATCGAAATTCCTAATGACAAACTTGAACCATCAAAAATTGCTCCAATTTTCAACAAAAAATCTACTCACCTACAAGGTCGTGTCAATAAAGCTATCAAAGAACTTTACAAAGACGGCACTATGAAGAAACTTTCAGTTAAGTACTTCGGTGAAGATATTACTAAAAAATAATTAAGAAACTTTGAGGGGGTTTTTACTTCATGTGGCACATCATCATAACGTCTTTACCGGCAATGCTAACCGCAATGATCCAATACACCATTCCATTAGCAATCGTTTCGTTTATATTCGGTTTAATCCTAGCCGTTTTAACAGCTTTAATTAAGTTCATCAAGCCTAGTGAAAATAAATTGATCAAGTATCCTTGGTTAGTGTTACGCGCTATAGCAAACTTTTACGTTTGGTTATTCCGTTCCACACCATTACTAGTTCAATTGTTCATCATCTTCTTTGGTCTACCTAGTGCTGGAATCCAGTTATCACCATTCGTTGCCGCGGTAATTGGTTTCTCACTTAATACCGGAGCCTACGCATCAGAGACAATTCGTTCTGCTCTCTTGTCAGTTCCTCAAGACCAATGGGACGCAGCATTTACTTTGAACTTCACGACAAAACAAACTTTAACTAAAATCGTTTTGCCACAAGCTGTTAGAATTGCTTTACCACCACTATCCAATTCATTCATTGGTTTAGTAAAGGACACATCTTTGGCCAGTTCTATCACTATTTTGGAAATGTTCCAGGTCAGTCAACAAATCACCGCTAAAAACTTTGAACCACTTTTGATGTATTCATTAGCTGCTTTCTTATACGCAGTAATTTGTTCATTACTAACGCTCTTACAACATTATCTTGAGCGTAGAACTTCAAAATACGTTAAAGGAAGTGAAGCTTAATGATTTCAGTTAAAAACATTGTTAAAAAATATGACGATAAAGAAGTCTTAAAGAACCTCAGTGTCGATTTTCCAGATGGTGAGACGACAGTAATTTTAGGACCTTCTGGTTCTGGTAAATCAACGTTATTACGTTCACTTGATTTACTAGTTCGCCCAGAAAGTGGAACTTTAAACTTCGGTGATTTAAAACTCGATTATTCACAACCCGTTTCCAAAAAAATGAGTTTTGACGTTCGTAAAAAAACAAGTATGGTTTTCCAAAACTGGAACCTCTTCCCTAATTTAACCGTCTTACAAAACATCACAACTGCTCCAGAGACAGTTTTAGGTAAGTCCAAGGAAGAAACAGAAGTAAAAGCAAAAAAGCTTTTGTCACAAGTCGGATTAGCCGAGTACGCCGACCGTTATCCTAGTCAATTATCCGGTGGACAACAACAGAGAATTTCAATCTGTCGTGCCCTAGCCATGGACCCTGAATACATTTTGTTGGATGAACCAACTAGTGCTCTTGATCCTGAACTAGAAAACCAAGTATTATTGATTTTGGAAGATTTGAGCAAGATGGGACAAGCAATGATCATTGTGACTCACAATATGGAATTTGCTCGTTCAGTTGCCGATAAGATTGTTTTCGTTGAAGATGGCGACATTCTATTTGACGGTACCCCCGATCAATTCTTTAACCATCCAACAACAAGAATTAAGGATTTCTTATCCGGAATTACATTTAATGATGATGCTACTAAATAAGTAAGCAAACCTAAAAGACCAACCTTTTAAATTGAGGTTGGTCTTTTTTTGTGTTGGTGAAGTATGCCGCCTTCCATTCTTTTAGAAATACTAATCCTATTCAAATATAGTGCTCGATATTTTTATGGTTGAATTGCTTTCCCATTCAGAATATAAATAGTATAAAAAAAGACATCCTAGTTCATTGCAATACTGAAGTGCTTCATAATTGTTAGACAAGAAATCTAATGATTATGGAGCACTTTTTGTATGGTTAAATATAGTTTTGATTTGAAAGCAAAAG